>JANXYD010000059.1 GCA_025350265.1 Hyphomicrobiaceae bacterium
CCGATTTCAAGATCTTGCCGCACTCACGTCTTGCCCTGGGTTGTTCGCGCGCGTTAAAGTTTAGCTTACAGAGGCAACCTTCGGCATCAAGCCCGACTGGCTCGTTGCCGATACGGCTTATGGGGCGGCGCCCAACCTGCACTTTCTGGTCGATGAGAAGAACATCGCGCCGCACGTGCCAGTCATCGAGAAATCACAGCGTGAAGACGGCAGCTTCAGTTGCAGCGATTTTCACTTTGATGCCGATCGCAACGTCTACGTATGCCCCAACGGTAAAGTTCTGCCGACGAACGGACGGCTGCGGGGCGACGGAATGTTCGCCTATAATTCCAGAGTTGTTGACTGCAAGACCTGTCCCTTCAAGCCGCAGTGCTGCCCGACGACGCCGAGCCGGAGGGTCACGCGGCATCAGTATGAACCAGCGCGCGATGTGGCGCGTGCCATCGCGAAAACTGCGGCCTATGAGCAGACCCGCCGCGATCGCAAAAAGGTTGAGATGCTGTTCGCGCACTTGAAGCGGATTCTTCGCATGGGACGACTGCGGCTCAGAGGACCGGCCGGTGCACAGTTCGAGTTCACGATGGCAGCCATCGCACAAAACCTGCGCCGCCTCGCGAAGTTGACGTTCCACCCGCCTGACCCGGCCGGGCCGCGTGTTGCGTAGCGTCCCGTTGCGTTGCCCGTTGCGTTGCCCGTTGCGTTGGTTGCGTCAAGCGTCGGTACCCGTGCGTCGCCGAACCGCGCGCAATACGGGCGTCAGGAGATCGCGAGCGCAGATTTTCAAAAATGTCAGCCGCGACCCAAACTGTCGATCCGGATGACTTCTGCAACAAAATCGGCCAGGAGCAGACTCTGCCGAATGAGCTGCTATTGCGCCGGACAAAGTGGCGGAATCCCGCAAGCGGAACTCGGAACCACTTCGATCGGGGCACACCGAGACACTCTGAACATGTCTGGAATAGGACGATGCGTCAGCGATCAGATATCGATTCGCTCATTTGTGCGGTGACGGTGATTACCCGTTGAACATTGGAATGAGCACAAAGATACTCTGTTGCAGTCAGGCGCGACATCTTTACGACGACCACACCCCAATCACGCCCAACCAATTTGATGTTGGGTTGCCGTCGATCGATTGCTTTGTGTATGACTAGCCCTGGATCCCAAGCTGAAATCAGAAGCCTATCGATGATTGATCGCATTTCCACCTTGAAACTGTTCGTCGCAGCGGTCGAAGAAGGTTCTATAGCGGCTGCATGCAGGCGATTTAGAATCTCAACGACTAGCGGCTCGCGGCGGATTCAAGAGCTCGAAGCTCACCTTGGCATCCAACTTCTCGACAGAACGACACGGTCGTTGGCGCCGACACAAGCCGGTCGGAAATTGTCGGCCGCTTTGGCACGCAATCTGTCGACCATCGATGCCGCGCTGCGAGAGGCTGGTGAGGTCATTGATGAGCCGTCGGGATCGCTGCGCGTGCTCGCTCGACGTTCGTTCGGCATGATGCATGTCTCGCCATTGTTACCTCAATTTCTTGCCAAGCACCCGAAGCTGACCATCGATCTGGAATTGACCGAGCAGGTCGAGATTGCTCCTGGCGACGGCGTCGATCTGGTCATACGGCTTGGTGCACCGGTCGAGAAGTCACTCGTTGCAGTCCCCCTGGCCTCAGGCACACGAATTCTTTGCGCCAGTCCGAAATATCTTCTCCAGCATGGCGCGCCGGAACCGATCGAAGCGCTCGGCACGCACGCATGTCTGACCTATCGCCGCGCGGAAGAGCGCAGTACTTGGGTGTTCGAGCGCATGGCGAATGCCTCGGCCGTACGCCAATCCATCGAAGTGACGGGCCCGCTTCGGGCGACGAATGGAGAGATCCTGCGCGAAGCGGCAACCGCCGGCCTCGGCCTTGTCTTACTGCCGGCATGGATGGTGGCTGAAGATCTGACGCGAGGTCGATTGGTGCGCTGTCTGTCCAACGTGCGAGCATGGCCCGCAGGCTTCGACACCGAGATCTTTGTGGTATACCGGCGGCTCAATCCTCTGCCGGCAAAGATCTCAGCCTTCGTTGCCGGGCGCGTC
>JANXYD010000067.1 GCA_025350265.1 Hyphomicrobiaceae bacterium
AGGCGCGCGGCATCGACGTCATTCAATGTTTTGGCACCGCCGATCTTGGCATCATCGCCTACGAGAGCCCGGCACCAGACGGCAGCATCGACGGCATGGTCGTCGATGAAGGTGCGATGGTCGAAATCGTCCGCCCAGGCACTGGCGACCCCGTGCCCGACGGTGAGGTCGGCGAATTGATCGTCACCACGTTCAACCGCGATTATCCGATGATCCGCTTCGCCACCGGCGATTTATCCGCCGTGCTGCCCGGCGTGTCGCCTTGCGGGCGCACCAACATGCGCATTCGCGGCTGGCTCGGCCGCGCCGACCAGACGACCAAGGTCAAGGGCATGTTCGTCCACCCCGAACAGATCGCGGCGCTCGCCAAGCGCCACCCCGAGCTGGGCCGCGTGCGCCTCGTGGTCAGCCGCGACGGCGAGCAGGATGCCATGACGCTGAAGGCCGAAACGCCAGATGCCTCCGATACGCTGAGCAGTGCGGTGGCTGCGTCGCTGCAAGCGCTGACGAAACTCAAGGGTGCCGTTGTGCTATCCGCCCCGGGGACCCTTCCCAACGACGGCAAGGTCATCGCTGACGACCGTACCTACGGATAGTGGTGCCGACGGGGCAAACCCCTGTCACGAACTGTTCATAGTGCGCCATGTATCGCTGCATTGACTCTTTGCGCGTCGTTTTCCCGCCGTCTTCGACGCCGAACCGAATCTGCAAGCTCCCGGCGGTTTGGAAGTCCCAGGATGCAACGCGAAAATTTTCAATACGAGATTCTCAAACACGTTCCGGATATGCGGTTGCCGTTCGACGGCGACTGCGTCCAGGCCAACGGCCTCGAGTTGCCGGTCGCCGTCATCAACCTGCCGCAGCGCGTCGACAAGTGGCAAACGGTAACGAAACGCCTAGCGTCCATTGGACTCGACAAGCTGGTGCAGGTGCCGGCCGTCGCGGGAGCGCAGCTGCCGATCGAACAGATTTCTGCGTTCCTCGGCACGCCAGCCGACGGCATCGACGAGCCCCCCCGAGACCACCTCAGACTGACGCGCCCGGCCATCGGCTGCTTCATGTCGCATCTGGCGGTGTGGCGCTGGATGATCGAGAGCAAGCTGCCGCGCGTGCTCGTATTCGAAGATGATGCGGTACCGGCCGCAGGCTTCGACGCCGCTCGCTTTCGCGATGTCGTAACGACTGCGAAAACCAACGAACTGACCTTCGTCGGTCAACGCATCATGGCCGGAATGGCCGAACCGGCCGCCAACTCCGGGCTTGGCAGGCTCTATTATTTCAACGGGACCTTCGCCTACCTGATAACGCGAGACGTCGCAGCCCGGCTGCTCGGATATCTCGGCCAGCCCCGGATACACATCGACCACCAGATCAGCCAGGCCCTGATCGCCCATCGCCACGAACTCATCGCCAGTTATGCCGAACCCTACTTCTTCGAATCCGACTGGTCACTGCTCAGCGATTGCTACGTGCCGCTGGAGCAAACTGACGACGCCGATCGCGACTTGGGTCAACTTATTGATGTCACTCGAAAAACTCTGTTGAACGAGGGGCGCGCGCTGCTTCCGTTGTGAGTTCGTGCATTGGCGGGCACCTGATCTGACGTAGAGTTCACTATCCAATTTGTGTGCAGTGCGGCATACGTTACCTCAGACCAACTCGCTCGGAGATCCCCCCATGTCCACGCCGTCGCTCAAAGGCAAGACCGCCATCGTCACCGGCTCCACGTCCGGCATCGGATTGGGCATTGCGATCGCCTTCGCCACGGAGGGCGTGAACGTGGTGATGAACGGTCTCGGCAGCGCCGCCGACAACGCTGCCGCAATCGAGCAGGTCTCAAAATTCGGCACCAAGGTGACCTTCGATCCGGCCAACATGACCAAGCCAGACGAAATTGCCGCCATGGTCGCCAAGGCCGAAAAGGATTTCGGCGGCCTCGATATCCTCGTCAATAACGCCGGCATCCAGCACGTCTCCCCGATCGAGACTTTCCCGATCGAGAAATGGGACGCCATCATCGCCATCAACCTGACGAGCGCTTTTCATTCCATCCGCGCGGCAATCCCCGGAATGAAGAAGCGCAACTTCGGCCGCATCATCAACATCGCCTCTGCCCACTCGTTGCGCGCGTCGCCCTTCAAGGCCGCCTACGTCGCCGCCAAGCACGGTCTCGACGGCCTGACCAAAACCGTCGCGCTGGAATGCGCCGAGTTGCAGATCACCGCCAATTGCATTTCGCCGGGTTTTGTCTGGACGCCACTGGTTGAAAAACAGATTCCCGACATCGCCAAGACGCAGAACATCACCGAGGATGCCGCCAAGCGCTTCCTGCTCGCCAAGCAGCCGTCCAAACGCTTCGGCACCGTCGAACAGATCGGCGCACTCGCCGTCTACCTCGCCAGCGACGCCGCCGTCGCGGTCACAGGTTCGAACTACTCGATCGACGGCGGCTGGACCGCCGAATGACCAGCCGCACGAAAGCGGCTGCAGCCAGGGCCGCAGCACCGGCAGGTTCCACAAAATCCGCGGTCAAGCGCATCAACGTTGCCCTGCAGGGCGGCGGGGCGCACGGCGCATTTTCTTGGGGTGTGCTCGATCGTCTGCTTGAGGATGAACGCATCGAGATCGAGGCTATTTCCGGCACGTCGGCCGGTGCCATGAACGCCGTCGTCGCGGCTGAGGGACTGGTGGAAGGCGGCCGCGTCCGCGCGCGCGCGCAGCTCGGCGAATTCTGGAAAGCGGTGGCCGATGCCTTAGCCCAGAGTACCGCCTACTCCAAGCCTTGGGCCGGCTTTTTCCCTTCGTGGGTCGACGAAATGAACCCCGCACTGGCGGCATTTCAGGCGATGGCGACGCAGGCTTCACCCTACCAGTTCAATCCGCTCGATTTTAATCCACTGCGCGACATCGTCCAAAGCGAGGTGGATTTCGATCGTGTCCATCAATGCCAATCGATGAAACTGTTCATCGCCGCAACCAACGTCAATACCGGCCGGGTCGAAGTTTTCAGCGGCAATCGAATCTCCCTCGATTGCGTCATGGCGTCCGCCTGCCTGCCGACGCTCTACAAAGCCGTGGAGATCGACGGCGTGCCCTACTGGGACGGCGGCTACGTCGGCAATCCCGTGCTGAAACCGTTCCTGACCGAGTGCCAGTCGCAAGACCTGTTGATCGTTCAGATCAATCCGCAGCACAGAACCGGCACGCCGCATTCGTCGCAGGAAATACTGGATCGTCTCAACGAGATCACGTTCAACGCGTCGCTGGTGCGCGAAATCGAGCAGATCCAGTTCGTCAACTGGCATTTGCGTGCCGGCACGCTCAAGGATGCCGGCTACAAGGAAGTCTTCATGCACCGCATCGGCGGCGGAGCGAATGCGGAAAGCTGGTCGGCGGCGTCGAAAATGAGTGCGACCTGGGAGTTCCTGCAGATCCTGTTCGAGGAAGGCCGCGCCGAAACAGAAGCCTGGCTCGCGGCCAATTTCGACGCGATCGGCGTCAGCGACACGATGGCTGAAGAAAGCGTCCTCGGCCGCGGGTAGTAAGACTCGCCGCTATTTTTTATTGCCGCGCTGGCGTCGCTTGGCGACACTTCGCCACGCTTCGAGCGGCTGGTCGCTGTCGAACCAGTGCGTTGGCTGTATTTCGCGGATCTCGTTGCGAAACAGCCCTCGCAATGTCGCGTAGTCGCCTGACGCATGCGCATGCGCCGCGTACCGATTGGCCAGCGCCTGCCCGGGAAAACGCGCATACCAATCCGCGAAACCGCCCATTAATCGATCCGGATCGACGCGTGTCTGTTCGGCATCCTCATACTCAAGAACCGTATCGTAGATGCGTGCGTAGAGGAGGTCGCCGAACTGCGCGCGCGTGCGCTTTGCGCTTGCGCACGCGAACCGCTCCACTGCAGCAACATCGCCGGCCTGCCCCGGCGACAGATGCATGGCGCGATCGTCGTAGATGCCGAACTCGTGCGGGTCGAGCACTTGCACTGCCGCAAACGTCGGCACCAACAACGCCTCGTCTTCGATGCCGCAGCTCCAGGCCAGATAGGTCAATGAAAAGTCTGCCTGCCGCCACAGCCAATGCAACCGTCCCAGCGGCCCGGCATAGGCCAGCACACTCCGCGCCTCGCCGCATGCCGTGCGCAACCGGGCCATCGCAACGTCGGCCCCGGCCTCGTCCATCGCCAGATCGCCGCTTGCAAAACCAGACCCGAGCAAGGCGTGCGCGAGAACCGCTGCCGCTGCGGGATTGCTGCGATCGCGCAGCCACCACTGTCGATAGGGTCCCAGCATGCGTTCGGCATCAGCGACGCCGCATGCTTCCGGCGTCTTGTCGATCGACGACAGCAACATCGCCTGCGCCACGCGATAGCTGCGATAGCCGTTGCTACAGAAGGTTCGGCGCGCGAACAAACGATCGAATGCTATGGCCAGCCCGCCGAAGTCCGACGCCTCAGCCAACGGCGCGAGCCTGCGCTCTGTCGTGGCCTGCAAGCCTTCCGGCGCGGGATCGTACACCACCGGCAGGGCGGTTTCCGCCATGATCCGGCTTTCCAACGACGACGACGGCGCTTTCGCCGTGCGTGCCATCGCTTTCAGCCGTTCGATCGCAGACGTCATGCAAGGGTATATCTCATGCGATTTCGGTGCGTGTGTATGTCGAGAGTTCGCCGGGACTGTCAACCGCGGGCGCGACCAAGTCCGATGCGCGCGGCTTGGTCGAACCCCGTCGAATTGGAACTCAGCCAAGTCGCTCGCGAAACGCCGCATAGCCAAAACGCTTGACGACGCGATAGCCGCCATCGGTATCGAGGATGGCCATGTCCGGCAGCGGCGTCCCGTTGAACGTCGTGTTCTTCACGAACGAATATTGCATCATGTCGCCAAACACGAGGTGATCGCCAACCTGCAATGGGGCCACAAACGAATACTCGCCGATGATGTCACCGGTCATGCAGGTTTTGCCACCGAGAATATAGTCGTGCGCGAATTGGCTGGGCTCGCCGGCACCCAGCAACGGCGGCCGGTAGGGCACCTCCAGCACGTCCGGCATGTGAGTCGACGCCGATGCATCGAGGATGGCGATCGATTTGCCGTTGCGATGAAAGCCGATCACCGAGGCGACCAGATAACCGGCATCCACCACCAGCCCCGCGCCCGGCTCCAGGATCACCTCCACGCCGAACGTCGCGCGGAAGGCCCGTACGGCGGCGACCAACCGCGCCACGTCATAGCCGGGCTTGTTGATGAAATGCCCGCCACCGAAATTGACCGCTTTCACGCGTCTGATGTAGTCGCCAAAATTCCTGGCGACATGTTCGATCAGGCCGACCGACCCATCGGCGAGGCTTTCGCACAGGCTGTGCACGTGGAAAATATCGATCTCAGCCCATGGCAATTGATCGATGTCCACAGCCGTGGTGCCGAAGCGCGAATTTGGCGCGCACGGATCATAAAGTGGGCCGCCGAGCGTGGCGTTGGAATAGCCGGGATTGATACGTGCGCCGATTTTAATGCGCGGATGAGCGCGGGCCATGCCGCCATAGCGCTGTAGTTGCTCGGGCGAGTTGAAATAGATATGATCCGCCAGCGCCGTCAGCCGCTCGACTTCGCCCGGACCATAGGCCGGCGCGTAGACGTGCACTTCCTTGCCAAACTCCTCCCGGCCGAGCCGCGCTTCATATTCACCGCTGGCGGTCGTGCCGTCGAGATGGTCGCGCATCATCGGAAACGCCGCTGGAAACGCGAACGCCTTGGTCGCCAGCAGCACCTTGCAGCCAGCTTCACGCCTGACATGGTCGGCCGTCGCCATATTGCGCTGGAGTGCCACCGCATCGAGCACGTAAGCCGGCGTCTGGATATCCGGCGGCAGCAGAGGCATTGAAACGGCCTGTGGCATTGTCGATCTTTCGAAGTTTGCGAGCGGTTATATGGCATTGGAAGGGGTCCGCCGCCAGGGCTTGCCGCGTGGCCTTCGCCGTTTGCCTTGGGCGTCGTCCTCGTGTCATCTTCGACCAAACCAGGAGAGCGCCGTCCCATGCCGCAGCCCAAGCTCTACGTCTTCGACGCCTACGGCACCTTGTTTGATGTGCATGCCGCCGCCGCCGCGCAAAAAGATGCGATCGGTCCGGCGTTTGAGACGCTGTCGCAGACCTGGCGGACCAAGCACCTCGAATACTCCTGGATTCACGCCTTGACCGGCCGTGACGCCAGTTTCTGGACGCTGACGCAGCGCAGCCTCGATTTTGCGATCGCCAGCATCGGCGGTGTGCCCGCGGGCGTGCGCGCGAAATTGTTGGCAGCCTATCGCCAAATGGACGCCTATCCTGAAGTGTTCCAAGTGATGAAATCGCTCAAGGCCGGCGGCGCGCAACTCGCCATTCTCTCCAACGGCGACCCCGACATGCTGACGGACGCGGTGACGTCGGCAGGCCTTGCCGGCCTGTTCGACGCCGTGTTGTCTGTCAGGGATGCCGGTATCTTCAAGCCGGATATGGCTGTTTACCGTCTGGTGCTCGATCGGTTCGGCGGCACCGCGAACGACGTGTCGTTCCAGTCGTCGAACCGCTGGGATATCGCAGGTGCCGAGGTGTTCGGATTCCGCACAGTATGGGTCAACCGCCGCGACGCGCCCGACGAATATCCCGACATGGCTGCGGACCACATCGTCCGCGACCTCAACGCGCTGATCGAAACCACGTGAACGTGGGTCACCTTTTTAATTATGGATGCTGCAAATGACCACGGTCGACTACTACTTCAGCCTCAACAGCCCCTGGAGCTACCTGGGTGCGCAGCGCTTGAGCGCAATGACGCAGGCGGCAAAAGCAACCGTGAACGTCAAACCCGCCAGGTTCGGACCGATCTTCGCGCAGACGGGCGGTCTGCCGCTGCCGAAACGGTCACTGCAGCGGCAAGCCTACCGCATGATGGAGTTGAAGCGCTGGAGCGACCAACTCGGCATTCCGATTGTATTGGAACCCAAACATTTTCCGTCAGACGAAGCCGCCGCAACCCGTCTGGTGATCGCCGCTGCGCTGCAGGGCCGCAACGCACTCGCATTCGCCACCGAACTCGGCCGCAATTTATGGGAACTGGAAAAAACCCTGTCGGACCCGGCCGACATGACTGCTGCCGCAAACCGTGCGGGCCTCGATCTGGAGGCGGTCAAGGCAGCCGCACCGCCCGACGCCGAACTCGATGGCATCTGGGACAAGAATACCGAGGCGGGTCTGGCGCGCGGCGTGTTCGGCGCGCCGTCTTATGTGCTGGCGAGCGGCGAAATCTTCTGGGGCCAAGATCGCCTGGACTTTCTGCAGCGCGCGCTGAACCGAAGCGTCTGAAACCTATCGCATGCCGTCAATCGCATTCTGCTCGAAGTCCGAAAGGCCCCATCCTATGAAAGCCGCCCTCTGCAAGACCCTGACCGGTCCCGACGACATCGTGATCGAAGACATCGCCGAACCCATCGCTGGACCCGGCGAAGCGGTGATCCGCGTCAAAGCGGCCGCACTGAATTTCCTCGATACGCTGGCCATTCGCGGCAAATATCAGTTCAAGCCGCCGATGCCGTTTTCCCCGGCCAGTGAATTCGCCGGCGTGATTGAAAGCGTCGGAGCCGGCGTGACCAACGTTCGGGTCGGCCAACGCGTGTTCGGCTCCGCCGGACATGGTGCCGCGCGTGAAAAAATGGCTGTGAAAACGGACAACCTCATCACCATTCCGGATGGCGTCAGCGACGAGGTGGCGGCGGGCGTCACCGTCACCTATGGCACGGCGCTGCATGGCCTCAAGGATCGCGGACATGTCAAGCCGGGCGAAAACGTCGTCATCCTGGGCGCCTCAGGTGGCGCGGGACTTGCCGCCGTCGAACTCGCCAAGCTGATGGGCGCGCGCGTCATCGCGTGCGCGTCGAGCGACGAAAAACTGGCCGTTTGCAAGGCGCACGGGGCAGATGCACTGATCAACTATTCCAGTGGCGATCTCAAGGACGATATACGCAAACACACGGGCGGCAACGGTGCCGACGTCGTCTACGATTGCGTCGGCGACAGATTCTCCGAGCCCGCCATCCGCGCCATGAACTGGGGCGGGCGATTTCTGGTTGTTGGCTTTGCGGCTGGTCAGATACCCAAAATTCCGCTGAACTTGCTGCTGTTAAAAAATTCGTCGCTGGTCGGCGTGTTCTGGGGCGCGCATGCGGCACGCGACCCCGAGGAAAACCGCGCCAATTTGCGTCAACTGATCAGCTGGGTCGCGGAAGGCAAGCTGAAGCCGCACATCCACAAAATTTTTCCCCTCGCCCAGACTGCCGACGCCATCCGCGAACTCGACCGCCGTGCCTCCACCGGCAAGGTCATCATCAAGCCTTAAGAAGCGAATGGCGAGTAGCAAGCGTTGAATTTTATGGTCAATCGCAAGCGCCTTATTCGCTACTCGCAATTCGCTACTTTCAGGGCCACTTCACCATCGGCGGCATCGACGAAAGAATGCTTTCGACGTTGCCGCCGGTCTTGAGCCCGAATGTCGTACCGCGATCGTACAGCAGGTTGAACTCCACGTACCGCCCGCGCCGGATCAGTTGCTCCTCGCGCTCGAGGTCGGCGAAAGGCGTCGCCCAGTTTGCCCGCACCAGCGCCGGGTAGATGTCCGCAAACGCCCGCCCGACGTCTTGCGTGAACGCGAATGCAGCGTCCCACCCGCCTTGCTCAGGCGCCGGCGTCAGATGATCGTAAAATATGCCGCCGACACCGCGCATCTCCTGGCGGTGCGGCAAATAGAAATATTCGTCGCACCACGTTTTGTAGCGGTCATAATCAGCGATCGCGTGCGTGGCACACGCGCCATGCATCGAAGCATGAAAGGCCGACGTATCGGCATCCGTCTGCGTCCGGCGACGATCGAGCACCGGGGTCAAATCTGCGCCACCGCCGAACCACCACGTCGTCGTCGCCACCATGCGCGTGTTCATGTGGACGGCGGGAACGTGCGGGTTTAGTGGATGCGCAATCAGCGAAATGCCGGATGCCCAGAACCGCGGATCGTGCTCGGCCCCTTGAATTTGCTTGCGGAACTCCGGCGCGAACTCGCCATGAACGGTGGAGGTGTGCACGCCCACCTTTTCGAACACGCGCCCCGCCATCATACTCATGACGCCGCCGCCACCTTCCGGCCTCGACCACGGTTTAGGCTCGAACTTTCCGGGCGCGCGATCGGCTAAAGGCGCTGCGACGGGTAGTTCCGCCTCCAGCCGTTCAAAGCGTGCGCAAATATCGTCACGGAGCCGTTCGAACCAGCTTTGCGCCTTGGATTTTTGGGCTTCTAGGGTCATATCCACCATTACCGCTCAATATTTTTGTGAGATTGGACTTCGAAGTTGGACTTTGCAGTTGCAACAAACAACATTATTGCACGGGGACAATTATTTCAGATCAAGTGGAATCGCACAGTGTTCGGGTCTGCACCGGCGCTTGTGGATGGGCATTGTCGTTCGTTGTCGAGTTCTGAGTTGGGTCTACTGAATGCTGAACGCCATCTATCATTGGTTCGAGACGCGCATTGCCGTCTTTCGTGACGAGGAACCGTCACCGCCGCCGCGCACGCTGTTGGCCTATTACCGCCATTTCGTCGACCCGGTGTGGCCGGTATTTGCAGCATTGCTGGTAGTCGGCGGAGTCGGTTCAAGTATCGAAGTGGTGCTGCAGTCGTTCATCGGCAGTCTCGTCGATCAGATGCGCAGTGCCGCTACCCCCGCCGACTTCATCGAGCAACACAAATTCGAACTTGTCGGCATGGCGCTGCTCACCTTGATCGTGCGGCCGCTGGTTTCGACGTTGCACGACCTCACCAAGAACCAGATAATTTCGGCGGCACTCACCACGCGCATCCGTTGGGATACGCACCGCTACGTGCTGCGGCAGAGCATGGGCTTCTTCCAGAACGACTTCGCCGGCCGGGTTGCGAACAAGATCATGCAGAACGCGACGTCGCTGCGCGAATCGGTCGTCAATCTGATCGATTCGTTGTGGTATGCGGCTGTGCACTTTTTCGGCGCGCTCTATCTGTTCGCGCGCGCCGATTGGCGGCTGACATTGCCGCTGCTGTTATGGATCGGTGCCTATTATCTCGCGCTCAAACATTTCGTGCCCAAGATCCAGAAGCTGTCGACCGAGTCAGCAGAAGCGCGATCGATGTTGGTGGGTCGCATCGTCGACAGCTACACGAATATCTCGACGGTCAAGTTGTTTTCCCACACCGCCCGCGAAGACGCTTTCGCAAAAACCGCGCTGCGCGAGCAATTGGGAAAGTGGAATGCCGCCAATCGGAACTTGACGACGATGGAACTCGTCATCTTCTCCCTTAACGGAGTGTTGATGGTTGCCGCCACCGGTCTGGCGATCTGGCTGTGGAGTCGCGGGGAGGTCTCGCTCGGATCGATTGCCGTGGTTACGGGCCTGGTGTTACGGCTGGTTGCCATGTCCGGATGGATCTTCTGGATTGTCGCGGGCATATTCGAAAACGTCGGCACCGTGCAAGAGGGCATGGAAACCATCAGCCGCCCGCACAGCGTGCTTGATATTCCCAATGCGCCACCCCTCATCGCCGCAAAGGGCGAGATCCGCTTCGATGCCATTCACTTCGATTACGGCAAGGTGCGCGGTGAACCGGGAGCCGACCCGAGCCGCGTCATCGACAACTTGTCGCTCACCATCAAGCCGGGCGAGCGCGTCGGTCTGGTCGGCCGGTCGGGGGCGGGCAAATCGACGTTGGTGAATTTGCTGCTGCGCTTTTACGACATCGAGGGCGGCCGTATCCTGATCGACGGTCAGGACATCGCCAAAGTCCGCCAGGATACATTGCGTTCTGCCATCGGCATGGTCACGCAGGACACGTCGCTGCTGCATCGTTCTGTCTCCGACAACATCCTTTATGGCCGCCCCGACGCCGGTGAAGTCGCAATGCTCGCCGCCGCAAAGCGCGCGCAAGCGCACGACTTCATCCTCAGACTCGAAGACGGCAAGGGGCGTAAAGGCTATGCAGCCCATGTCGGCGAGCGCGGCGTGAAGCTGTCGGGCGGTCAGCGGCAACGGATCGCCATCGCCCGCGTGCTGTTGAAGGATGCGCCGATCCTCATCCTCGACGAAGCCACCAGCGCCCTCGACAGCGAGGTGGAAGCAGCCATCCAGGACCAACTCGACAACCTGATGAAGGGTAAGACCGTCATCGCCATCGCCCACCGCTTGTCGACGATCGCGGCGATGGACCGATTGATCATCATGGACAAAGGCCGCGTCGTCGAAACCGGTACGCACGACGACCTCATTCGGCGCGGCGGTCTTTATGCCGACTTGTGGGCGCGGCAGAGCGGCGGATTCCTGGCCAAGGAAGCAGAGGCGGCCGAATAGCGCCGTTCGCGGACAGCTCGTGTCGTACCGACGATACCGGCCGCATCACGAATGTTTGAGCTGACTTGATTGGCTGACGGCCCACGATTGAAACATGGTACCGACAGATCGTCGTTCTAAAAAAATTCGGAGATTTCGAGTGTCCCTTTCGCGCCGCACGGCCTTGATCGCGTTATCAGCTTTTTGCGTGGTGGCAAGCGTGCCGGCGCTGGCCCTGCAGGGGGCGAAATTCAGCCTGCCCGCGTTGGCGGAAGCGCAGAAGGCCGGGAAGCCCGTGCTGGTGGAAATAACCGCGCCGTGGTGCCCAACCTGCAAGGCACAGCGACCGATCCTCGACAAACTTCTGACCTCCGAAAAGTACAAATCGTTCGTGACGCTCGATATGGATTTTGACACCCAGAAAGACGACCTGCGCGCCGTCAAAGCGCAAATGCAAAGCACCCTGATCGTCTACAAGGGCGACAAGGAAGTCGGACGCTCCGCCGGAGACACCAATCCAGCATCGATCGAGGCACTGCTCGCCAAGGCGCTCTAAGGACCGATTTTAGGCCAATACCGCCGCCGGATAGCCATTGGTCTGCCGCAGCGCTTCACCGAGAATGATGCCTGCGGCTACTGCAATGTTCAGCGACCGCAAGCCCTGCTTGATTGGAATACGAACCCGCAGATCTACAGCTGCATGCACCGTTTCGGGCACACCGGCGCTTTCCCGTCCCATCATCACGACGTCGCCGTTGGCAAAAACCGCGTCCGTATGCGCGATTGCCGCATGCGTCGTCGCCAGTACGAGCCGCGCGCCGGCCGCCATTCGCTGCTGATTGAAGGCCGCCCAATCGACATGCCTGACCACATCGACATGCTCGAGATAATCGAGCCCGGCACGCCTGAGTGCGCGGTCCGTCATGTCGAACCCAATCGGTCCGATGACGTCCACCCCCACTCCCAGGCACGCGGCCAGCCGCAGGATGGTGCCCGTGTTCTGCGGAATATCGGGTTGATAAAGTGCCAGTCGCATGATCGTCACTCCCTGCCGCCGCGCCAGCCGCGTGACCGCATGCGCCAAATTGCCTCAAAACCATAGCCTGTTGCGAAGTCGCGCAATCTTGTCACCCCGCACAAAGGATGCCAAAACATCGCGCGTCGAAACGTCAAGCGTCGGGGGGCGCGAAGTTACCGTAGCGTGTATGGAAAAGCAGACCGGAGGGTCATCCGGGGCTTTGCCGTAGACCGCAGCGGGGTTGTTCTCCCACAAATGAAGCGGTGCGTCGTCGTTGGCCCAAGCGTGCTCGATTGTTCGAGCTTTTGCAAGGGCTTATGCGCCGTCGATCTTGCGCGCCATGGGTAAAGCATCATTGAGGAGGCCATCTTGGCATCTGAAGTCAAAACGAACGCTCCGCACTCGACCACCGGCGGGACCGCCGCATCGGCAATGCACGGCGATCCGACGCGACGCGACTTCATCACCACCGCCGCGCTGGCCTGGGCGGGCGTTGGCGGTGCCATCGCCTTATGGCCGTTCATTCAGCAGATGAACCCGGATGCCTCGACGCAGGCTCTATCCTCGACGGAGGTCGATTTGGCCCCCATCAAGGAAGGCCAGGCGATCACTGTGTTGTGGCGCGGCAAGCCGGTTTTCATCCGCAACCGCACCAAGGACGAGATCGAGAAGGCCAAGGATACGCCGTTAGCCCAACTGCCCGACAAAGCGTCGGAAAATGAGGCCAACCCGGGTGCGTCCGCCAGCGATCAGAACCGAACCAAACCGGGCCATGAGAACTGGATGGTGCTGGTCGGCATCTGCACCCATCTCGGCTGCATACCGAAGGGCCAAGGCTTGAGCGATCAACGTGGCGAATATGGTGGCTGGTTCTGCCCGTGCCATGGCTCAACGTACGATACCGCCGGACGCATCCGTAAGGGGCCTGCCCCGCGCAATCTCGATGTTCCGCCTTACGAATTCGTTTCCGCTACCAAAATCAAGATCGGTTGAGGATCCCCATGAGCGATCACCTGTCGACCTACGAACCCAAGGGCGCATTCGCCAAGTGGATGGATGCGCGCCTGCCGGTCATGCGCATGATGCACGGCCAGTTCGTCGACTTTCCCACCCCACGTAATCTCAACTACATGTGGACTTTCGGCGGCATCCTCACGTTGATGCTCGGCGTCCAGATCCTTTCCGGTCTGGTCTTGTCGATGCACTATCAGCCGAGCGATGCGGAAGCCTTCAACTCCATCGAGTTGATCCGCCGCGACGTCAATTATGGCTGGCTGCTGCGCAACATCCATGCCGTCGGCGCGTCGATGTTTTTCTTTGCCGTCTATCTGCACATGGCGCGCGGGCTTTATTACGGCTCGTACAAGGCACCGCGCGAAATTCTCTGGATTCTTGGCGTCATCATCTTTCTGCTGATGATGGCTGCAGGCTTCATGGGTTATGCGCTGGTCTGGGGCCAGATGAGCTTCTGGGGCGTTACCGTCATCACCAATCTGTTCAGCGCAATACCTTTGGTCGGCAGCTCGATTACCAAGTGGCTTTGGGGCGGTTTTGCCGTTTCCGGCGTCACGCTCAACCGTTTCTTCTCGCTGCACTTCCTGTTGCCGTTCGTGATTGTCGGCGTCGTCGCGTTGCACATCTGGGCCTTGCACGTCGTCGGCCAGAACAACCCAACCGGCCTCGAGATCAAGACCAAATCCGACAGCGTGCCGATGCTGCCGTACGCCGTCATGAAAGATTTCTTCGCCATGGCCGTGTTCATGGTCATCTACGCGTGGTTCATCTTTTTCGTGCCCAACTACCTGGGTGATGCCGACAACTTCATAGAAGCCAACCCGCTTTCGACGCCGCCGCACATCGTTCCAGAATGGTACTTCCTGCCGTTCTACGCCATTCTGAGGTCCATTCCCTCCAAGCTCGGCGGCGTGCTGATGATGTTCGGCTCGATTGCTTTGCTGGCTTTCTTGCCATGGCTCGATACGTCGAACGTGCGTTCCGCCAAGTATCGCCCAATGTTCAAATGGTTCCTTTGGGCGTTCTTCTTCTCCGTCATCGCGCTCGGTTACCTGGGCGGCAAGCCGGCCGAAGGCAGCTACGTGTTGTGGTCGCGTGTGTTCACCACGTACTACTTCGCGTTCTTCCTTCTCATCATGCCGATCGTCGGACTGATCGAGACGCCGCGTAGACTGCCTAACAGCATCATGGATGCAGTGCTGGGCGGGGGTGGGCCGATGGCCTCGGGCGTAGCGCCCGCCGCTGCTGAAAAGCGTTGATCAGAGACAGTTGGGGCAACACATTATGACACATCAAATCTTGAAGGGGCTTGCCTGTCTTGGCCTCGCGACGCTGCTTGGTGGAGCGGTTGAACTTGCATCGGCTTCGGCATCCGAGGGCGGTGCGGCGATCGGCGAGCAGCATTGGAGCTTCGGCGGCATCCGCGGCCACTTCGATCGCGCCCAGTTGCAGCGTGGCTTCCAGGTTTACAAAGAAGTCTGCTCGACGTGCCACGGCGTCAAGCGGCTGTCGTTCCGCAATCTGGCTGAAAAGGGCGGCCCGGAATTTCACGAGGATGGGGCCAAGGGACTTGCAGAATCCTACAAGGTCAGCGATGGCCCGAACGATCAGGGCAAAATGTTCAAACGCCCCGGCCGCTTGTCGGATCGCATACCCAGCCCGTTCGACAACGAGCAGCAGGCCCGCTCCGCCAATAATGGCGCGCTACCACCCGATCTGTCGCTGATCGCACTGGCCCGCAAGGTCGAGGTGGAGCATCCGGTCTACACGCTGCCGTACTACATGCTGAAGGACATCGCGACCGGCTACCAGGAAGGCGGCCCGGACTACATTTATGCGATGTTGAATGG
>JANXYD010000011.1 GCA_025350265.1 Hyphomicrobiaceae bacterium
ACGCGCCGCCGGCTTTGAGATTGAAACAGCGGGCACCGCTTCGGCTGGTCTTGCTGCCGCCAAGCGGTCCACGCCTGATCTCGTGTTGCTGGACCTGATGTTGCCTGACGCTGACGGCCTCGATGTGTTTCGCGCACTACGGGCGCTGCCGGGGCCAATTGGGCAGGTGCCCGTGCTGATGTTGACCGCTAAGGGCGATCCAACGGACCGCGTTGTCGGTCTTGAACTCGGCGCCGAAGATTATGTCGCCAAGCCTTTTGACCCGCGCGAGCTTCTAGCCCGGATCCGTCGCAGCCTTCGCCGGGTCGGCTCCCGATCCGACGGTGCAAGCGTTCTGCGGTTTGGTCGCCTTGAAATCGATCGCGATGCGCGCATGGTCCGGCTTTCTGGCGATGACAAGATTCTCACCGGCCACCAGTTTGCCATCCTGCTCGCGATGGCCGAGCGGCCGGGGCGGGTGCTGACGCGTGAACAGATCATCGACGCCGCACGTGGCAGCCCACAGGACTATGACGCAGCCCTCGATCGCTCCATCGACGTTCACATCGGCCGTATCCGTGTGGCGATCGAAGACGAGCCCAAGTCTCCCCGTCGGATCATAACGGTCCGGGGTGCCGGTTACGTATTTGCAAAGGTTCAGGACTGATGCGCAGGCTTTACTTCCGCATCTACCTTGCCGTACTCGGCAGTCTCGCGCTGACCGCGATCTTGGCCGCCGTAAGCTGGCATTTGTTCATGCGAAGCGAGACTTGGCTGCCGCGCCCGGCCTTTTTCGTTGAAGCTGCGGCGCGCTTGCTGCCACCCGACTCTGCTGGTGATGCTGAGATACAAGCTGCGGTGACGCATTGGGCCGACGCCAGTGGGTTCGATATCGCCGTGTTCGGCCGAGATGGCCGCCGCATTGCCGATTCGAGCGACGGTACGTTGCCATTTGAGCAGAAAGACGCGCCAAGACGTGGGCGCGCATTCGACGCTCCGCACGGCACCGTCGGCATCGCACTTGCCGACGGGCGCTGGCTGATAACTGGTCGGCCCTATGCGGAACGCCGGCCGTTTCGGCGCTTCGCGTGGCTCGCCGGGCTGCTTGGTATCGCAGGCGCGGTCGGCATCGCCGCCTATCCCGTTGTGCGCCGGATCACGCGGAATCTTGAAGATCTCGAGCGCGGCGTCAAAGCCCTTGGCGAAGGGGACCTTTCCGCGCGTATGCATATATCCGGCAACGACGAGGTGGCGCATCTGGCAGCCACGTATAATCGCTCGGCAGCCCGCATCGAGGAACTTCTCGCAGCCCACAAGTCCTTGCTTGCCCATGCGTCGCATGAACTGCGTACGCCGCTGACACGTCTGCGGATGGGACTGGAGCAGATTGCGCCTGCCACGCCACGATCTGTGCGACAGGACATGGAACGCGATATCCGAGAACTCGACGAATTGATCGAAGAAATATTGCTCGCGAGCCGGCTCGACACAAAGGCTGATAGCGGATTTTCCCCCGAACCTGTCGATCTCGTCGGACTGGCCGCCGAAGAATGCGCGCGTACCGGGGCGGAACTGGAGGCTCCATCGGTCCCACTGCCGTCAGTCCAGGTCGATCCGAAATTGATGCGCCGGCTGCTGCGCAATCTCCTTGAGAACGCTATCAAATACGGTGCCGCCGCTCAGGTCGATGTTGTCGTTAGAACGGCTGCTCTGGGCGCGACTGAACTCGATGTGATGGATCGGGGGCCCGGCGTGCCAGCGGCCGAAAGGGACAGGATATTCGAGCCGTTCTACCGTATCGCCGGTATGGGCGACAGTAAGGCTGGCGCAGGGCTCGGGCTGGCTTTGGTCCGCGCCATTGCCCGGGTTCACGGCGCGACGATCGCGTACTTGCCTCGGAAGGGCGGGGGGAGCGTCTTTCGTCTGACGATCCCAGGCGTTGCCGGCAAGCAAACCTGATTTACTCGACGTGCTGAAAATTAAATATACTTTTCAAGATTATTAGGCAGTGGTGGAGCCGAGGGGAATCGAACCCCTGACCTCTGCAGTGCGATTGCAGCGCTCTCCCATCTGAGCTACGGCCCCGATGCATGGGTGGTGCACATATTCGTTGCAAGCCGCCGTTTCGTACGTCTCGGCGCGTGACCCTGTCAAGCCACGGCGAAAATCCAGGTGCAAGGAGCCATACGCTCACGTGAGATTGAAACGTTCCGGAGTTGGTTGGGGCCCTGTGATGATGAAGGTATTCGATTTTCTGCAAGTGCTTACGAGTTAATATTGCAAAGCTTTGCGATCTCGCATCAGGGTCAACAGAAACTGAATGAAGCGTTCGACGTAAATGCAAAAAGAGGGCTGGAGATGCAGAGAGTAATCGGGGTCGTCGGTCTTGGCATCATGGGTGGATCGATTGCCCGCAACCTTGTCAAAACGGGCTTCGTCGTGGTGGGAACGGATCCGGATGCGGCGGCGCGCGAGCGTGC
Source organism: Hyphomicrobiaceae bacterium (assembly GCA_025350265.1). Lineage (GTDB taxonomy): Bacteria > Pseudomonadota > Alphaproteobacteria > Rhizobiales > Hyphomicrobiaceae > JABFRJ01. The sequence goes on from JANXYD010000011.1 coordinate 2,460, forward strand.
GATCGCGGCGGGTGTCGAAGTCGTTGCCTCGGTGCTGGAGGTTGCCGAGCGCGCGACTGAGATTGTCACCAGCCTGCCGACTGCGGCAGCAGCGATGAGTACCGCGCGGACGATCGCAGACGTAAACGCCCAACAGTGCATTGTAGCGGAGACCTCGACGCTGGCGCTCGACGACAAGCTGGCATTCGCGGCTGTGCTGATGAAAGCCGGCCATATTCCGCTCGATTGCCCGCTTTCGGGCACTGGTGCTCAAGCGCGGACGGGCGATCTTGTGGTGATGGCGAGTGGCGACGCGGAGGCCATCAAACGGATCGATGCCGTATTCCTCGGTTTTGCGCGCAAAGTCTACAGCTTGGGCACGTTCGGCAATGGCAGCCGCATGAAATTCGTCGCCAACCATCTGGTCGCCATCCACAATGTCGCATCCGCCGAGGCGATGGTGCTGGGCATGAAGGCCGGGCTTGATCCGCACCAGATCGTCGAAGTGATCGGCGCAGGCGTCGGGGCATCAAAAATTTTCGACCTGCGCGCGCCGATGATGGCCGACAACGTCTACACGCCGGCGACCATGAAGTGCGCCGTTTGGCAAAAGGACATGTCCGTGATCGGGAAATTCGCGGCTGGCGTCGGGGCGCCGGTGCCGGTGTTCGAAGCGACGCGGCCGATCTATGACGCCGGTATCGCTGATGGACATGGCGACGACGATACAGCCGCCGTTTGTGCAGTGCTGGAGAAACTTGCCGGGGTGCGACGGTGAAGCCGCGACCGTGCGTGAAGCGCGCGAGTGTTTGACCCAATGTGGGATCAAACAGCCGCACGTACCGGTCGGCATTGTTACAAATGATATGCGACTGGGATGGTTGGGATTGGCACGGCCCTGTGCGAAGGTTGCGCTATCGGTTAGATCGGAGCGATCTCTGCGCATGAAACTTTTGGCTGCAACTCGAGGCTTGGCGCTGGTATTCGGCGCGAGCGTGGCCCTCGCCTCGACTGCGAGCGCTCAACAACCGGAGCTGCAGACCTGCACCCAAGTACACGCCTATTGCCTGAACCTGTGCGCCAACGGCACGCCCACCCCGCCGCCAACCTGGACGTGCGAAACCAACCGCTGCGGCGGGCTGCAGGAATGCCTCACCACCGGCGAGTACCGCATGGGCACCCAATTCGGCCACCATCCGCCGGCCCGCTCAATCTGGGGCCCGTTTCAAAAGAAATAGTTGTCCACTGGCTGCGCCTGCGACGGCCGCGGCCGTTCAACTGCTGTAATCACTTGCGCGGACTGCGTGCTCGACCTATAAGCCCAACTTCCGAACCGCCTGGCAGGGCATGCCATGGCGGTTCTGAATGCTTGAATACCCAATCATACGGGCTGAAGCACCCTCCGTGCCGGGATCTTATTCGATCTGGCGCCGGTACCGCATGCTGCTGGGCCGAAAGGCCCACGCGCACGACTGTGCGCACTGCGCACGCGGCATCCCCTTGCGGAGGGCCATCCGATTGCACGTGCGATCGGCGGACAGGCCCGTGAGCGCAATGGAGAGCAAAATGCCCAAGTTGAAGACCAAGAGCGGCGCCAAAAAGCGCTTCAAGATGACCGGTACGGGCAAGGTGCGAGCCGCAGCCCAAGGCAAGCGTCACGGCATGATCAAGCGCACGGCGAAATTCGTTCGCACCGCGCGCGGCACCATGACGCTGAACGAGTCCGACGCGCGGATCGTCAAGAAATATATGCCGTACGCGCGGTAAGTTGGAGTGAGGCAGTAGGCAATAGGCAGTAGGGTCTTCTCCCAACTGCCACTTGCACAACGCCACTACTGCCTACTGCCTACTGCCTATTCCCTCATCTTACTTCGGAGCACTCCCATGGCACGCGTCAAACGCGGCGTCACCGCCCACGCCAAACATAAGAAAGTTCTCAAGCTTGCGAAGGGCTATTACGGCCGCCGCAAGAATACGATCCGCGTCGCCAAGCAGGCCGTCGAAAAGGCCATGCAGTATGCCTATCGCGATCGCAAAGTTAAGAAGCGGAACTTCCGCGCCTTGTGGATCCAGCGCATCAATGCAGCCGTCCGCGAGCATGGCATGACCTACGCGCGCTTTATCGACGGGTGCACTAAGGGCGGCATCGAAATCGACCGCAAGGTTCTTGCCGATCTCGCGGTCAAGGATGCGGCCGGTTTCAAGTCCGTCGTCGAGAAGGCGCGAGCGCACGCGAGCAAGCCAGCTGCGCAGGCCACCGCGAAGGCGTAGTGCCACCGTTGTGCTCGATAGTGGCTCACCTGTCATTCTGGGCCGTGTGCCAACACGCGGCTATCAGCGGACTGCCGGCTTTCGGGTTGCGCTGAAAACTTGCCGAGGCTGGTTTTGTCTATTCGTCAAGCCGAGTTTGCGGGGCCGTGGGTCCTAGGCGCAAAGCCTAGGATGACATCTGAAAGTGCGGCGCGCGCTGAGCTTCGCTACCATTTCAGAGGCCATCATGGCATCCGCCGATCTCAACGCACTCGAAGCAAAACTGGCCGGTGAGATCACCTCAGCCGCAGATGTCGCCGCGCTCGACGCCGTGCGCGTGTCAGCCATCGGCAAGAAGGGTGCAATCTCCGAACTGATGGCGGGGCTGGGCAAGCTGCCGGCCGAGGAGCGCAAGACGTTCGGTGCAGCTGTCAATCAGCTAAAGACGCGGGTGACGGAACGCATCGACGTCCGCAAATTGTCGCTTGAATCATCCGCTCTCACTGCCCGCCTCGCCACCGAACGCGCCGACGTCACTTTGCCGGTACGCGCGGGGGCGATGGCGGATGGGCGTATCCATCCGGTGAGCCAAGTCTTCGACGAGATCGCTGAGATTTTCGCCGACATGGGCTTCTGCATCGCCGAAGGTCCGGACATCGAGAGCGACGACCTGAACTTCACCAGGCTCAACATCCCCGCCGAGCATCCGGCGCGGCAGATGCACGATACGTTCTATCTCAACACGCCGAACACCGCGCACGGTACCAACGCCTCGCCTTTCGTGCTGCGCACGCACACGTCTCCGGTGCAGATCCGAACGATGATGAGCCAGAAGCCGCCCATCCGCATCATCGCGCCAGGCCGCGTCTACCGCATGGACTCGGATGCCACCCACACGCCTATGTTTCACCAGATTGAGGGCCTCGTCATCGACGAGAGCACGCACTTCGGTCACATGAAGTGGTGCCTGGAGGAGTTCTGCAAGGGCTTCTTCGAGGTGGAGCAGGTCAAGATGCGGTTCCGCGCCAGCCACTTCCCGTTCACCGAGCCCTCGGCTGAAGTCGACGTGGGCGCCGAGGCCATCGGCAAGCCCGGTCAGTGGCTCGAAATTCTCGGTTGCGGCATGGTGCATCCGAAGGTGATCGCCAACTGCGGCCTCGACCCCGAGAAGTATCAAGGATGGGCGTTCGGCATGGGCCTCGACCGCATCACGATGCTGAAATACGGCATACCCGACCTGCGCGACATGTTCTCCGGCGACCTTCGCTGGCTCCGTCACTACGGCTTCTCCGCGTTCGATGTGCCGACCCTTGCCGGCGGCATGAGCGGGTGACCGCCGCCAAGCGGCCAAACCATAAGAAATGGGAGCTCGTTCCCCGATGGGGTGCAGGGGCGAGCCCCCGCGCGCGGCACGCGATCACTCGCACCGCGGCTTCCAGCACCCAAATCCACGCACGGTTTCCCGTCGTGGACTTGAGTACCCCGAAGTGCGCGGATTGTCGCCGCGCCAGCCTTTCAGGTGGCGACGGCGCAGCGAACTGCGACGTCCCATAACGCGGCGTCATCCGGGTCCCCGGCGGCAAAGTGAGTTCTCTCGAAGCGCGGGGCGGCCAACCGCGACCCGTTTCGTTTGTGTTAGCGAACGGGGTTCCGGCACGCTCCGGGGACGGTTCAGTCCCCATTTTGCATGACGGCTCCGGCCTCTGCCGCGCCCAATCGGCCCGAAAGCCGCTGCAGCACGAAAAGGCCGGCGCGCTACACAACGCGCACCGCTCTTGAACTCACCTGGCCCGGCTTACGTGGCCGCCGCCCCCATTGCAGGGTGCGTCCCAGTCTCGCCGCCTGGGTATCCGCCACGTCTCGGGAAGCGCTCGAGGGCCTTCAGGTAGGACGGATATGATCGATACAGAATAGCACGACTATGTTGCAA
>JANXYD010000091.1 GCA_025350265.1 Hyphomicrobiaceae bacterium
GGCCTTGTGCCTAGGACCCAGCCATCTGCAAATTCCAGCCTGTGGTTGCGGTTCGCTGCACCCACGGCTTCACTCCCGCACCGTCGCTACGGGTTGCGCCCTGGGTCCTGGGCACAAGGCCCAGGATGATGACAATTCGGAAATCGACGAGCACCGACCGCGCACACGTTGGGTGCAACCCCTGTCACCGCCCCGTTGCATCAACTGCATAACAAAAGCGCGGACCACCGCGCATCATAAATCCGAGGAGGATACTCGAATGTCCAAGGCACTCCGGCTTTTCGCGGCCGTCACCGCGTCACTCGCGGCGTTCGCGTCGCCTGTGGTGGCGCAAACTGAAATTCAATGGTGGCACGCCATGACCGGCCCCAACAACGACGTGATCGTCAAGCTGGCCGAGGATTTCAACGCGTCGCAAAAAGACTACAAGGTCGTGCCCACCTTCAAGGGCAGCTACGCCGACGCGATGAACGCGGGCATCGCCGCGTTCCGTGCCGGTGGCGCGCCGCACATCTTGCAGGTGTTCGAGGTCGGCACGGCGACGATGATGTCGGCAACCGGTGCAATCAAGCCGGTGCAGGTGATGATGAAGGAGGCCGGCGAGGCCTTCGATCCGACAACATATTTGCCGGCGATCACCGGTTACTACTCGACCACCAAGGGCGAGATGCTGTCATTCCCGTTCAACTCGTCCAGCTCCGTCATGTGGTACAACAAGGACGCCTTCAAGAAGGCCGGGCTCGATCCCGCAGCGCCGCCAAAAACATGGCCCGAGGTGTTCGGCGCCGCCAAAAAATTGAAAGCTGCCGGCTTTGACAATTGCGGTTTTTCCACCGCCTGGACGACGTGGCTCAACATCGAGCAGTTGGCGGCCTGGCACAATCAGCCGCTCGCCACCCGCGCCAACGGCATGGACGGCTTCGACACCGAGTTGCGTTTCAACGATCCCCTGCACGTCAAGCATCTCGAGGCGCTGGTCGAGTTGCAGAAGGACAAGACGTTCGATTATTCCGGCCGCACCAACGGCGGCGAAGGCCGCTTCACGTCAGGCGAATGCCCGATATTCTTGACGTCGTCCGGGTTCTTCAATGCCGTCAAGGCCAACGCCAAATTCGACTTCGGCAATGCGCCGATGCCGTACTACCCGGATGCTCCCGGTGCGCCGCAGAACTCGATCATCGGCGGGGCCTCGCTGTGGGTGATGGGCGGCAAGAAGCCTGACGAATATAAGGGCGTGGCGAAGTTCTTCACGTTCCTGTCGGACACCGATCGTCAGGCCGGCCTGCACACCAAGTCCGGCTATTTGCCGATCACCAAGGCGGCGTATGCGGCGGTCAAGGCGTCGGGCTTTTACAAAGAAGCCCCCTATCTCGAAACGCCGCTGCTGGAACTGACCAACAAAGAACCGACTGAGAATTCGCGCGGGCTTCGCCTGGGCAACATGGTGCAGATCCGCGACATGTGGTCTGAGGAAATCGAGGCGGCACTGAACGGGAAGAAATCCGCCAAGCAGGCGCTGGACGATGCCGTCAGCCGCGGCAACGTCGTGCTGCGCCAGTTCGAAAAATCGGTTTCGCGTTGAGCCAACCTCTACAGGATCGTTCCGCAATTGCCCTCAATTGCGGAACGACCCTTCAGATGTCGGGCGTCAGAATTTGTAGTTCACGCCGATTTTCAGGTTGTCTTCGCGCAATCTGATTTCCTGCGTGAACGAACTGCCGAAACAGCAGCCGATACTTGGCAGATCTCCATGCGTCGATCCGAAATCGATGTGCAGATATTCGCCCTTGACGCTCCAATGGCTGTCGAGCTTGTACTCGATGCCGCCGCCGAAGGCCAAGCCGACCTTGAACTTTGACGAAGCGGCGTCGGCGTCGCACAGGGCGCTTGGACCGCCGCACGCGCTGTCGAACTCGACATGCGCGGTTTGGCTGATCTTGGTGAAAGCCGGTCCCGCCGTCAGGTACACGAACGATTTGTCGAATGCCGTACCGGCGCGGACACGCAACGTGGCCACCCAGTCGGAATTCATCGACGCGGTAAACCGATGCGTTCCCAGGCCGGGACTGAGGGGGGGTGGCGGGAGTATGCCGGTATCAGAATTCGCGCGCGCGCGTGACGAACTCAAATCCGCTTCCAGTCCGCCGACGAACCCGCCCGATTGCCAGTTATATCCGATCTGACCACCACCGCTGAACGTCGAGTTGCTGGATTTCGTGTAAGCCTCGCTATTCAGCGTGGAAATATTGTCAGGTCCGAACCCGCTCCAGAACAGCG
>JANXYD010000092.1 GCA_025350265.1 Hyphomicrobiaceae bacterium
GTAAAATGCGGCCGTGCGCCGGAGCAAGGCTTCGTCGCGCTCAAGGGCATCGAGGTCAGGCAAATGGCCGGTTGCCTCGGTGGCATTGAGGAAAACAGCTTCGGCACCAGTCGCATAAGTGGCACCCAGATAGACTTGATAGAACGGATTCGGCATCAGTATAGCCGGCCGGTCAGGGATCCGTTTGCGGCCGACGGCTGGGAAGGCCGCATAAAACAGGCCTTCGCGGGAGCCGTTGAGGGGATGAATCTCGCGCGCGGGGTCTAACTGGCCGGCGATGGAGTAGCGGCGACCGATCCAGTCTGCAATGGCTGAGCGCAATTCGTCGGAGCCGCGGATTTTTGGATAGCTGCCCAGGGTGGCCTCTGCTTCGCGCATTTTGTCGATCACGAAACCTGGCGGCGTTTCGGTTGGGTCGCCAGCGGTCATGACGATCGGCTTTTGATGTCCAGGCGTTACCCCATCAAGCAGACGCGCGATGCGAGTGAACGGCGACAGAATCAAACCGTCGGCGAGAGCATTGAGCCCGGACGGAGACGGCTGACTTGATTTGAGCATTGGTCGCGAATTCCTGAAGCTGAGGCTGCAGGGTTTTAGCGCGCGGGTCAGTGGTTGGGTATGGGGTTTTGCTGATATTGGGCTTGGGTGGCCGCTTGCAGCAGAGGGCTTATTGGGGCCGAGCAAGTGCGCACGCCATTTCGCTCGTCGCACCTGTCACGATTCCCTGTGGCATTTGTGCCCAGAACGGCGTTCGGCAGGTTTTTGCGATGTCGACAAATTATGGGCAGTGTTGATCAAGGCGACGTGTGAAAAGGCTTGCGGGAAATTGCCGAGCATGCGGCGTGCCACCGGATCGTATTCCTCGGCGAGCAGGCCGACGTCGTTGCGGAGTGAGAGCAGATATTCGAACAATACGACGGCCTCGTCGCGGCGGCCTTGCAGAACGAGATTGTCGGCATACCAGAAGCTGCAGGCCAGGAACGCACCTTCATCGCCGGCCAGACCGTCTTTGCTCCGGTCAACGTCGTAACGCCTGATCAGGCCATCGATACGCAACTTAGAACCGATGGTTTCGACCGTGCCTTTTATGCGTGGATCGGAGGGCGGAAGAAAGCCGACAAGGGCAATCAACAGGCAGCTGGCATCGAGATCGGTTGAGCCGTAGCTCTGGACGAAACTGCCGACGTTTTCGTCGTAGCCGTGTTTGCAGACCTGGGCGTGGATTTCATCGCGAATGGACCGCCAGCGTTGCAGAGGTCCTTCCAGGGCAAAATTTTCGATGGACTTGATGGCGCGATCAAACGCGACCCAGGCCATGACCTTGGAATGCGTGAAATGGCGACGGCCGGAGCGAAACTCCCAGATACCCTCGTCGGGCTCACGCCAGATCGTTTCAAGGTGCTCAACCAGTTTCAATTGCAGATCCCAGTCCGTTTGGCGTGTCGCAAGACCGGCCATCTGCGCCTGGAACAGCGCGTCCATGACCTCGCCGAAAATGTCGAACTGCAGTTGACCGGCGGCCGCATTGCCAACCCGGACGGGCTTGGAACCTTGAAATCCGTCAAGCCAAGACAGTGTGTACTCTGGTAGGCGGCGTTCGCCGGCCAGGCCGTACATAATCTGGACTTGACCGGGATTTCCGGCAACCGCGTGCCGCAACCAAGTGCGCCATGCATCGGCCTCGCTGTCGAAGCCACAGTTGAGCAGCGACAGCAGCGTGAACGTCGCGTCGCGAAGCCAGCAAAAACGATAGTCCCAATTGCGTTCACCGCCGAGGCGCTCCGGGAGAGACGTCGTCGGCGCGGCGACGATGCCGCCGGTCTGGCGATACGTCAGCGCCTTCAAGGTGATCAATGAGCGAAGTACGTCTTCGGTGTAGGGTCCGCGCGGCACATATCTTTCAGTCCAGCCCTGCCAGCCGCGCGTCGTGACATCCAACATTTCCATCGGGTCGATAGCATCGGGAATCGGCTTGAACGACGAGCCGTAACTGAGGACGAAGTGAGCAGTCTGGCCGGGGCCAAGGGTAAATGAACTTGCGTGCGACATGCCTTCGGCTTGAAATTCCTGGTCGGATCGCAAGACAACCATATCGGGGCCGGCGATGGCCTTGATCGCGTCGGGAGCAATGCGGTTCACCCATGGAACGATGGAGCCATAGTCAAAGCGCATGACGAGGCGCGAGCACATCCTGACCTGCCCGCGCAGGCCCCTAGCGATGCGGACCACATGGCTGCTGCCGCCCTTGCGCACAGTCATGTAGTCGATCAAAAGTACAGCTCCGTCGGTCGTCTCGAACTCGGTTTCGAGAATGAGTGTGCCGTCGCGGTATTTCCGGTTGGTACGTGCAATGCCATCGACGGGTGCAATCGACCAGAAACCATTCTCGGGTGAGCCGAGCAAAGCCGCGAAGATGGCTCCCGAATCGAAGCGAGGCCAACAGAGCCAGTCGATCGATCCGTTGCGACCGACGAGGGCGACCGTTTCGCAGTCGCCGATCATGGCATAGTCTTCAATTCGAGTTGACATGGAAATCCAGAGACGCACCAGGGGTCGTCTGTCAACGTGCAGTTAGCTGGAGTCGTTCCGGGACGCCCGCGCGCGATCAGCGCTTCGAGGCGAGTATCTGCTCTTCGAATTCGCGCAGCCGGTCTTTGCCAAAGTACATTTCTGAGCCGACGAAGAAGGTCGGGCTGCCAAACGTGCCGCGCGCAACCGATGCTTCGGTCATTTGCAAGAGTTCGTCCTTGACGTCCTGATCCTGTGCGCGTGCCAACAGGCGTGCGCCATCGAGGCCAGACTGGTCGAGGGCCGCGCGAATGACTTCCGCATCATCCATCTTCTTGGGGGCTTCCCACATGTGATGGAACACGGCATCGACGTAGGCGTGAAGTACGCCATCGCGGTCGGCGGCTATGGCCGCGCGCATGATCTGCACGGTGTTGACGGGAAAGTGCGGGTTCATATGGAATTGGGTGATGGCGTGCTGGCGCAGGAAGCGCTGCATCTCAAGACGCATATACTCGTTCTTATTCTTGATCCCCTTGAACGCCGAAAGTGGCGACTGATTGCCAGTGAGTTTGAAGACGCCGCCGAGAAGCACAGGGATATAGCGGATGGGAACACCGGTGCGGGCGACAATTCGAGGGATGACCTTGTGACTGAGATAGGCGTTGGGACTGCCAAAATCGAAGTGAAATTCAACCGGGGTCGTCGTCATGGAAGCCTCGCACGATCGGGAAGGTGAGACGATCAGACGGAATTGCCGAGAACACAAGATGTGTTCACAGGCTTGCCGACATGCCGCCGTCGACTACAAGCTCGGAGCCCGTGCAATAGGAGCTGTCGTCAGAGGCAAAGAAAAGCACGGCACGGGCGATTTCGACGGTTTCGCCCAGGCGACGCAAGGCCGTTTCTGCAACCAGCGCATCCATGATCGCGGGGTTGCGCAAGACGCGCTTGGTGAGCGCTGTTTGGACGAACCCGGGGGAGATCGTGTTCACTCGGATATTGTAGGGCGCATATTCCACCGCGAGGCCGCGCGTGAGGGCGGCGACGGCACCCTTGGTGGCTGAGTAAGCCACCAGCTGACGCATGGCGCGGCTACCCATGATGGAGGCGACGTTGATCAGCGAGCCACGGCCGGATGCCTTCAGCATCTCGAACCCGTCGCGGGCGAGGCGCACTACCGCGTCGAGATTGACCTCGCGCACTTTGACCCATTCCGCGTCCGTCAAATGGCGAAAATCGGCGCGGACGTTGAGGCCGGCGTTATTTACGAGAATGTCGAGCTTGCCGTGCGCTGCGTGGATGGCGCGGAGCAGCGCGGTGACGTCTTGCCCCTGGGTGACATCGGTGGCGTGCGCCGTGGCATTGCCGCCCTGCTCACGGATGACTGCCGCAGTCGCGTCGGCTGCGGCAAAATCGAGATCAGCCAGATGGACGTGGGCACCCTCGGCGGCAAACAGCTGTGCGGTCGCCTTGCCAATGCCGTTGCCGCTGCCGGTCACCAGCGCGATGCGGTCCTTGAGGCGGGACATGGCTACTCCTGGCGACGACTGGTTTCAGGTGCGACGTCTATCGGTAGCACTCAAAAACGTTTTCGGCGCAGGCGCAAAAAAGCGCAGGGCAACAGCCCTGCGCTCTGATTGCTGGCAATGCCGACGGCTGCGCTATTTGCGCAGGCCGTCACGGACTTCGTCGTAGTAGCCGTCGAAACCGACCTTGAATTTCACGCCGATGCGGAAACTGTCGGAACTGCCCTTGACGCCGTAAGTGTCGCCGGCAGTGGCGACAACAGTGGATGTGGTGGCACTCAGGGATAGGGGAGTGAGCGTGCGGCTCGAATAGTCGCTGTGCAGATATTCGGCGAAGAAGATGGTGTTGCCGCGATGATATTCGCCGCCGGCTCCATAGACGCCGCCGAGCACAGATTTGTCTGCCGCAAAGCCGTTGACATCGACGACACGGACGCCGCGGAAGCCTAGTCCAGCAGTGCCGTAGAGCACGAGGTCGGGGCGCGCATAAAATCCGAGGCGGCCGCGCAGAGAGCCGAAGTAGTCGGTGGAGAAGGGCTGGCTGTTGACGATGGCTTTGGCGCCTCTGGTTTCGCCGAAGTCGCCCTCAACGCCCCAGGTCCAGCCGCCGTAACGGAGGAATTCGAGGCCGGCGGTGATGCCGGCGCCGTGGGTCTCGAAGCTGCCGCTGCCGTTGATCGGCACACCTCCGTTAGGGGTGTAGGTGCCGTCGAGAGTGGTGCCGCCGCCCTGAAAGAACGCGCCGACGCGGACCTGATGAGGGCCTTCATAATTCTGTGCCGAGGCAGGTACAATAAAGCTCAACACAAGCCCTGCGCCAATCGTCACGGCGGCGGCAATGCTGCGCCGCTGCTTTGAGGTCGAGAACGAGATCATGGATTGCTCCGCCGGTTTGGCGCGCACGGAGGTGCGCGTCTCGATGCACTGGCGGAAGGAGAATCTGATTCGGTCTCGGGGTCGTGAGGGAAAACTGGTAACAAGTCGCCGAACACGTAAATGCCGTTGCTGGGTGGGCACACATTGCGCTGGTGCGTGGCCGCCCGCCAACCCCACGCACATTGCACTGGTGCGTGGCCGCCCGCCAGCCCCGCGCACGTTGCACTGGTGCGTGGCCGCTCGGCAGTTTTCGGCAATGTTTCAAATGGCCGGCGGTACCCACTTGTCGCGCATGGTAACCAGTTCTTCGGCGGCGCTCGGGTGGAGCGCCATGGTGCTATCGAAGTCCTGCTTGGTCGCGCCCATCTTCATGGCAATGGCGGCCATCTGGACGATTTCGGCGGCATCGGGCCCGAGGACGTGACAGCCTACGACTTTGTCGGACACGGGGTCGACGATCAGCTTCATCAGCATGCGCTCATCACGACCGGCGAGAACGTATTTCATCGGTCGAAAGCGAGTTTTGTAAATATCAACCGCGCCGTAGAGGATACGAGCTTGAGCTTCGGTGAGGCCGATGGTGCCGATTTCAGGCTCGGTGAAGACGGCGGTCGGGATCAAAGTATGGTCGGCATGCGAGGTTTTTTTGCCAAATACGGTATCGGCGAAGGCATGACCCTCGCGGATCGCAACAGGCGTCAAGGCGATCCGGTCGGTGACGTCACCGACGGCGTAGATGCTGGCGACGGTCGAGCGTGACTGCTGATCGACGACGACGGCACCGCGCGGTGTCAGTTCCACGCCGGCGGTTTCGAGGCCCAGGCCTTTAGTGTTGGGCTTGCGGCCGATGGCATACATCACTTCGTCGACGTGCAATGTGCGGCCGTCGGACAAGGTCGCGGTCAATTCGTCGCGTGTTTTGGCTATGCCGGCAATGGTGTGACCGGTGACAATTTTGACGCCGCGGGCGCGCATCGCGGCGCTGACGTCGTCGCGGAGGTCTTGGTCGAAGCCGCGCAGGATTTGATCGCCGCGATAGAGCAGCGTGGTGTCGGTGCCGAGGCCTGCAAAAATGCCCGCGAACTCAGCGGCGATATAGCCGCCGCCGGCGATGAGGATGCGCTTCGGCTGGCGTTTCAGGTGGAATGCCTCGTTCGAGGTGATCGCAAGCTGGTGGCCGGGCGTTGTGCCGGACAGTTCGGGATGTCCGCCGGTGGCCACGAGGATGTACCGCGTGCTGATTTCACGGCCGGGCGTGATCAACTTGACTGAGTTAGGCCCGGTTACGACCGCGCGCGACGCAAAGGTTTCGACCTTCCAGCGATCAAGCGTACTGCGATAGGCCGCTTCGAGGCGTGCGATCTCTATATCCTTGTTGGCGATCAGCGTCGGCCAGTCGAACTGCGCACCGGTCAGCGTCCAGCCAAAACCCTTCGCGTCTTCGAAGTCGCCGTGAAACCGGCTGGCGTAGACAAGCAGCTTTTTGGGGACGCAACCGCGAATGACGCAGGTGCCGCCGATCCGATACTCCTCGGCGATGGCGACGCGCGCGCCATGACTTGCGGCGATGCGCGCGGCGCGGAGGCCGCCGGAACCAGCGCCGATGACAACGAGATCATAGTCGAAGCTGGTCATTGCATTTTCTCGCTGAGCGGGTCGGGGGATCGGCGCGCCGCCATTTGGATTCAGACTTCGGATGGGTCGTCGAGATCATCGAATTCGGTGTAATCTGGGCTTTCGAGTTCCTCGATGCCGTCGGGGCCGGCAATGATGGCACGTTCAGCGAGGCCCAAAAACAAACCGTTTTCGACAACGCCGGGAATCATTTTCAGCATCATGTCGAGGCTGTCGGGCTCGTCGATGGCGCCGAATGCGCAATCGAGGATATAGTTGCCGTTGTCGGTCACGAAGGCTTGGCCATCAGCACCAAGTCGCAACTTGATATCGCCGACGCAGCCGGCACCAGCCGAAAGTTCAATGATCATATCAAGTGTCGCACGGACGCCGAAACGAACGACCTCGACCGGAAGCGGAAACGCGCCGAGGGTGGGGACGAGTTTGGAATGGTCGGCGATGACGATCAGGCGTTGTGACGCGGACGCGACGATCTTTTCCCGCAGCAGCGCACCGCCTCCGCCTTTGATCAGCATGATATCGGGCGTCAGTTCATCCGCGCCGTCGATGGTGAGATCCAGATCCGGGCAGTCGTCGAGCGTGGTCAGCTTGATGCCCGAAGCACGCGCCAGCGCGGCCGTTGCTTCGGACGTCGGCACGCAGACGACTTCGAGGCCGCTTTTGACCTTCGCACCCAAAAGCTCGATGAATTTGGCCATGGTCGAGCCGCTGCCGAGGCCTAGTTTCATGCCGGGTTCGACGTAGGTGAGTGCGCGCTCGGCGGCTTGTGTTTTATAATCGTCGTTGGCCATGGGGCTGCTCCGTGAAGGTGCTGTCGGCGCGGTGGTCGGCGCACTTCTAAGGCTCAGTCCGTCGTGACGCAACCTTGCTAGGGCCTAAGGCAGCGCTTACATGCATGCAGCTTGATTGCAGGTTCGGATCCTCTTTTGTCGAGACAGTTCATGCGCTTTTTTCGTCGTCGAGATTTTATTCCGGTGCTGCGCTTTGCGGGACCGATCGGCATGGCGACGCCATTGAGACCAGGGTTGTCGCTCAGCACGCTCGCCGGGCCGCTGGAAAAGGCCTTCAAAATGTCGAAGGCACCGGCGGTCGCGATCAGCATCAACTCACCGGGGGGATCGCCGGTGCAAAGCAATCTGATATTCAACCGAATCCGACAGTTAGCTATCGAAAACAAAAAGCGTGTGCATGTGTTCTGCGAGGATGTCGCGGCGTCGGGCGGCTATTTCATCGCGGTGG
>JANXYD010000097.1 GCA_025350265.1 Hyphomicrobiaceae bacterium
GCCGACGTAGACGCCTGTCCATTGCGTCGATTGTGCAGCAGCAGGCTGTACCATCGCTGCCGCCGACAGAACCAAAGACGAAGCCAAAATTGAAAGTTGTCGTTTAATAATCACGTCGGTCTCCGGGGATAATAAACGAGCCTACTAATTTTCACGTAGATCGTAAGTTTCGAGTCGTAAAGGGCATTTGCAACTTCTTGCAATGAATCTATCGCCGTCACCCACCCGTGTTGCAACGAGAGCTCACATCTGCATCTATGGTGCACGACATATCTACAGATCCAGCTTGCGGCCTCAAGAAGCGCCCGCCAACATCAATGCGACTTGCCATCGGCGATCGAAGCACGCATCCGGAACCGGTTCCAACCATGCACAAGCGCGCAATCTTCGGCGGACGCATCGTGCCGTATCTGCTGCTCGCACCGCAGTTGCTCGTGGTGCTGTTCTTTTTCTACTGGCCGGCCAGCCAGGCGGTCTGGCAATCGTTCCTGCTCGAAGATGCGTTTGGTTTGCGCAGCGACTTCGTCTGGTTTGAAAATTACAAGGAGCTGTTCACGCAGCCGGAATACTTCCGCACCATCGCCCGCACGGCGTTCTTTGCGTCCTGCGTGACAGTGCTGTCGCTGTCGATCGCGCTGTTTCTGGCCGTGCAGGCCGACAAGAATATCAAGGGCGCGGGCCTCTATAAAACGTTGCTGATCTGGCCTTATGCGGTGGCACCCGCCATTGCCGGCGTGTTGTGGCTTTTCATGTTCCAGCCGTCGCTGGGGGTCGTGGCGCGCGGCATCCGTGCCTCCGGCGTGCCGTGGAACCCGGTGCTCAACGGCAACCACGCCATGATCCTCGTCATCTTGGCTTCGGTGTGGAAGCAGATCAGCTATAACTTTCTGTTTTTTCTTGCCGGCCTCCAGGCCATTCCGCGCGCCGTGCTGGAGGCCGCCGCGATCGACGGTGCGAGCCGCATCCGCCGCTTCTGGACGGTGACGTTTCCGCTGCTGGCGCCGACTGGATTTTTCCTGCTGACGGTCAATATCGTCTACGCCTTCTTTGACACATTCGGCATCATCGACGCGATGACGTCGGGCGGGCCGTCGAAGGCTACCGAGACGCTCGTCTACAGCGTTTTCGTGCAGGGCCAGCTGGGGGCCAACCTCGGATCGTCGGCGGCGCAATCAGTGGCACTGATGGTGATCATCGTCGCGCTCACCGCCGTGCAGTTCCGTTTCATCGAACGCAAGGTGACGTACTGATGTTTGCTTGGTGCAGCACATACAGTATGGATTCCCTCCAACTCGGCGGGGGAGGGGATTTGGCCACGGTTCGTCCAGCAACGCCCGAGGTAACGACTGATGGTTGAGCGGCAGGGTTGGAGCGATTATCTTGCGCACGCGATCCTGATCATCGGCGTGCTCATCATCGCGTTTCCGGTGTATGTGTGCTTCGTCGGCTCGACGCACCCCAAGGATGTGATCGCGAACGGCCAGATGCCGCTGTGGCCCGGCCCGTTGTTTTTTGAAACCTATGGCCGCGCGCTGTTCACGGGTGCCGCTCTCAGCACCCGCCAACCGGTCATCCAGATGCTGCTCAACAGCTTCTGGATGGCCATCATCATCACCACGGGCAAGATCGCCATTTCCATTCTGTCGGCGTATGCGGTGGTCTATTTCAAGTTTCCGTTCCAGCGTACCGCGTTCTGGCTGATCTTCATGACGTTGATGCTGCCGGTCGAGGTGCGCATCTATCCCACCTACAAGATCGTCTCGGACATGCACCTGCTCGACACCTTCGCCGGCCTCACTGTGCCGTTGATCGCGTCCGCCACGGCGACGCTGTTTTTTCGTCAGTTCTTCCTGACCATTCCCGATGAGTTGGCCGAGGCGTCAAAACTCGACGGCGCGGGGCCGGTCAAGTTTTTCATCGACACGGTGCTGCCGCTGTCGGCCACCAACATCGCCGCCCTGTTCGTGATCCTCTTCATCTACGGCTGGAACCAGTATCTCTGGCCGCTGCTCATCACCACGCGCGAGGACATGCAGACCATCGTCATCGGCATCAAGAAAATGATCGTGACCGCCGACGCCTTGACCGAATGGAATATCGTGCTGGCAACCACAATACTGGCAATGCTGCCGCCGGTGCTGGTCGTCGTGGGGATGCAGCGTTGGTTCGTCAAAGGCCTGGTGGAGACGGAGAAGTAAAGGCGGTGGGCCGTTACGCTTGTGCTGTCACTACTCGTCCTTACTCCGCAACTGCTTTCGCAAGTGAACCATGTTCCCTCTAGCAATGAGATGCCGCCGGGCGCGAATGTGGCCGTCTACCAAATTCGCGGCGTTTGGTTGCACAGCATGATAGCGTCGTTGACGCTTGCCGCATTGATCGCAGGCTTGAGTTGGTACCTGCGGCGCGTGAGCTATCACTCCCGGTTCGATGTCGTCTTGGCGGCGGTCGAGCGTCTAACGTCGCTTAGCTTTTGGATCTCAACATGGCCGCGGTAATCCTCAAAGATGTGCGCAAGACCTACCCCGGTGGCGTCGACGCTGTGAAGGGTGTGTCGCTGATCGTTCCGGACAATTCGTTCACGGTGTTGCTGGGACCATCTGGGTGCGGAAAATCGACGTTGCTGCGCATGATTGCGGGGCTGGAGGTGATCACGGCTGGCGAGGTTTTGATTGGCGACAAAGTTGTCAATGACCTTGAGCCGAAGGATCGCGATATCGCGATGGTGTTCCAGAACTACGCGCTGTATCCGCATATGTCGGTGTATGAAAACATGGCGTATGGATTGAAGATTCGCAAGTTGTCGAAGGACGACATCGAAGCCCGGGTGCAGAAGGCGGCGAAGATTCTGGAACTGGGCGACCTGCTGCAGCGCAAGCCGCGCGAGTTGTCC
>JANXYD010000141.1 GCA_025350265.1 Hyphomicrobiaceae bacterium
CGCTGTTCATCTGGTGGTGTCTGGTTGATCAGCGGCTGGCCATGTGGACGATGTTGTTCGGCCCACTGTGCGCGGTGATCGGCGCGATCAAACTCGGACCGCTGTTTCTGGTCGCCTATGCGGTCTACGTCGCTGTCACCCGCCTCGTCACTTCGCTGGTGCTGTTTACATACAGCCGCACGGTCGATCTCAGCTACACTTGGTCGCTCTATGCCAACCAATTGCTCAATTCCGTGGTCAAACTCTACATGATCTGGCGGTTGCCTAAGCAGCGCTGGGTTAATCGCGGCGACCAGCGTTCAGGTGCCGGCGGCGGTGTTGTTCTCGCTGCCGCGCGCACCGTCATGGCTGCCTACCTGACCGGCTTTTCGGTGCTGCTGCTCGTCGTGCTGGCCCTCGCCCTCACCACAGAGCTCACGCTGCCCAGCCTGCCCACGCTCCGCGCGTTGTTCTCAAGCCTGTTCAACGGCGCATGATCCTCTCCCCATCGGCTTCGATGGGGAGAGGAGGGGGCGGGGTGAGGGGCAACCGCGAACTGAATCGTTCGCTTCGATGCCTCACGCCGGAATCTGCACTGGCTTTTCGTTGGGTCAAGCGTTTCAGCGCGACCCAAGAAAAACCCATCGCGGATAGGTTTAGCGCAAGGATCACTCTTTGCAAGCCGGCCAGCTATTACCCGACGGTGCCACATAGACGCCGGTCTTTCTGCAGCTTGCCATCCGGCCTGGCGCGAAACAAGTCGCCCGAGTCCCGCCAGCAGGTATGCAGGCAGCAGCGATCTGTTCGCAAGAGCGGCACGCGACGAGTTGCACGCTCTGCCCAGACATGTTCTTCGCTAGCGGTGCCAATACGTCACGCGGGGATCTGCACCTTCATCGACAGGTACCCGTTGACGAAGCTCGACGGCACGCGTGTCGGCTCGGCCAACACGTCAATGCGCGGGTAGCGCTTGAGCAACTCTTCCCACAGGATCTTGAGCTGCAGTTCCGCCAACCGGTTGCCCACGCAGCGATGAATGCCGAACCCGAACGATAGATGACTGCGCACATTCTTGCGATCGATCATGAAGCGGTCGGCATCTGGAATACTGTCGCTGTCGCGGTTGCCCGACACGTACCACATCGCCAGCTTTTCGCCCTTGCGGATAGTCTTGTCGTGCAGCTCGAAGTCTTCCAGCGCCGTCCGCCGCATATACGCCAGCGGCGTCTGGTAACGGATGATTTCCGATACCATGTTGGGGATCAGTGAGGGGTTTGAGCGCAGTTTGTCGTACTCGCCGGGGAACTCATTCAGGAACTTGAGTCCGCCCGTCATCGAGTTGCGTGTCGTGTCGTTGCCGCCGACGATCAGCAGGATCAGGTTGCCCATATACTCGCGCGGCGGCATGTTGCGCGTCGCCGGGTTGTGCGCCAGCATCGAAATCAGATCGGTTTTGGGTGGAGCGTTGACGCGCTCGTTCCAGAGCCGCACGAAGTACTTGAGCATGTTTTGCAGCTCCGCCTCGCGCGCGTCCATTTCTGCTTCCGTCATGCCGACCGTCGTCGCCGTATCCGACCAGTGCGGCAGCAGGTGACGATCCTCGAACGGGAAGTCGAACAGCGTCGCCAGCATCTGCGTGGTCAGGTTGACCGACACCTTCTCCACCCAGTCGAACGGCACGCCCACTGGCAACTGCTCGATCACCTGGATTGTGCGGCTGCGGATCAGGTTCTCCATGTTGGCGAGGTTATTCGGCGCGACGATGCCGCTCACCGCCTTGCGCTGGTCGTCGTGCTTGGGCGGGTCCATGGCGATGAACATCGGCGCTTTCAACTCTTCTGAACGCGGCTCGACCAGTGTGATGCCGTGGGCGGATGAGAACACCTTGTGGTTGGTGTCGGTCGCCATGATGTCTTTGTACTTGGTAATCGACCAGTAGGGGCCATACAGCCCGTTCGGCTGGTAGTGCACCGGTGCTTCCTTGCGCAACCGCTCGAAGAACGGCAACGCCGTGCCCGCCGCAAAACGTTTCGGATCGCTCATGTCCAGTGTGTCGAGCGGCGTCGCATGGGCCTCCTCACGGGCGGCGGCTAAGACGGAATGATCCACGGTGAAAATCTCCTGGTTCGAAGAAAGTGCGCGCCTTGTTCAGTCAATCTGCGATCAATGCTGCCCCTCAGGCATCCGCACGGTCAGCCCGTCGAGCGCCTTCGTCACCTCGATCTGGCAGCCCAGGCGCGAATTCGGCTTGGTGCCGTCGGCGAATTCCAGCATGGCGCTTTCGGGCTCCGTGCGTGCGCCGGTCTTGGATTGCCATTCCGGTTCGATGAACACGTGGCACGTTGCGCACGCGCACTGCCCGCCGCAATCGCCGTCTATTCCCGGCACCCCGTTATCGACAGCCGCCCGCATCACCGTCGTGCCCTCGGCCACGTCGGCCGTGTACGTTTTGCCCGCAAACGAAATGAAATTGACCTTCGGCATCGTGACTTTCCCGTTGATTTTTTGAATTTGCTGCTTGGATTACGCCATCAATTGTTTGATTGGAACCGTCACATCCGCCAGCCGCACTGCGTCGACCACCGTCCGCTTGCCGATCATCACCCGTCCAGCCATGTACTCGGGCGTCATGTTGACAGCTTCGACCGCCTGGACGCAGCCGTCGTCTTTCAAATGAAACACCGCGAACTTGCCATCGTTCGGCGCGCCGCGCACCACCGTGTCGGCCACATCGAACGCCAACCCCGCCATTTGCAGCCGCATGTCGAACTGATCCGACCAGAACCACGGCACTTCCGCAAGCGGCACCGGTTTGCCGCAGATATCGCTGGCGGCCTGCTTTGCCTGCTCGACGGCATTGCCCACGCTCTCCAGTCTGACGTCGCGCCAGTACAGGGTGAACGGCCGGCAGCTGCAGTCGCCGATGGCATAGATATGCGGATCGCTCGTCCGCGCCGCCGCATCGACCTTAATGCCATCTGCACAAACGAGGCCGGCGGCCCGTGCCAAACCGTCGTTCGCCGCAGCCCCTATCCCCACCAGCACCGCATCGGCAGCAATCGTCCGCCCATCCGCCAGCCGCACGCCCGCCACCTTGCCCGCCGCGCCTTCAATCGCCGCCACCGAAGCCGCCAGTTCGATCGTCACGCCCTTGGTGCGATGATGCGCCAGCACATGTTCAGATAGTGCCGCGCTCGCCACCCGCGCCAGCAACCGCGCCTCCCGCTCGATCACCGTTACCGTCGCACCGATCGCGATGGCCGAGGCGGCCACTTCCAGCCCCACGTAACCCCCACCCACGATCACCAGTCGCTGCCCCGGCCGCAGCACGCCCTTGATCTTGTCGGCATCCGCGATGTCGCGCAGTTCGAGGATCGGCGACAGCTCCACGCCCGGCACGGCCAGCCGCCGCAGTCGCGATCCGGTCGCTAAAATCATCCGCTCGTAGCCGACCACGGTGCCATCGGCCTGCGTCACCGTTCGCTGCGCCCGATCGATCGCCGCAGCCGTCGCCCCCACGCGCACGTCGATGTGGTTTGTCTGGTAGAACGTCGGCGGCCGCAGCTCCAGATCTGCATGAGCAACCAATCCCTTCAGCCAGGCTTTCGATAGCGGCGGGCGCTGGTAAGGCATCAGCGTCTCGGTGCCGATCATGACGATTTCGCCCGCCCATCCGAACTGGCGCAGGAATGCCGCAGCCGATCCACCTGCGTGGCCCGCCCCGACAATTACCACCCTGCCCGCCCCGTCCGTCATGCCGCCCGCGTCCTCCGACCGATCCCCTGTCGCCCCATCACTTCACGTTAACGTAAAGTCGTCACGTCATTCCCCGCTTGTCAATGCACCCCTGCCGAGTGCGGTTATTATTCTGGGCTTGGCATGGCGATGGCCGCACATATCCGCCAAGGCGACACGACAGAAACCGTCATGCGCTTCCCGTCGGCGACGTTTTCAGCTTTGATGCACAAAAGCGCGTAACGGCTTGCGACCGTCGAAAGGGGAAGACATCATGCGTCAGCTCGAAGGTAAGATCGCGCTCGTTACTGGCGGCGGCAGCGGCATCGGTGCCGCGTGCTCCACAACCCTTGCGCGTGAGGGTGCACGCGTCGCCGTCACCGACGTCGACCTCGACGCGGCCCAGGCGGTTGTGGCGTCCATCATCGCCGCAGACGGACACGCATTCGCCGCCCACCAGGACGTCACCGACGAAGCCCGCTGGGTCGCCATCATGGCCGAAATCCAGTCCCGCTATGGCGATCTCACCACCCTCGTCGCCAACGCCGGCATTGGCATTCGCGGCGGCATCCTCGACATGACGTTGACCGACTGGCGACGCCAGACCGCCATCAATCTCGACGGCGTTTTTCTGTCCGTCAAATATGCCATCCCAGCCATGCGCCGCGCAGGCAACGGCTCCATCGTCATGATGTCGTCGGTTGCCGGATTGCGCGGCGCACCGGGCCTCGCCGGTTACAGCGCCACCAAGGGTGGGGTGCGCTTGTTCGCCAAGTCCGTCGCGATGGAATGCGCGATGGCGAACGACAACGTGCGCTGCAATTCGGTCCACCCTGGCATTATCGAAACCCCCATCTGGAGCAAGATGGATGCCGTGGCGTCTGATCCCGCGCGCCGCAACGCCCCCATCGACATCGGTGCCATGGCTGCAGTCGGCGTACCGCTGGCCCGCGTCGGCCTCGCGCAGGACATCGCCAACGGTGTGCTGTTTCTCGCCTCCGATGCGTCTTCGTACATGACCGGCAGCGAACTGATCATCGATGGCGGCATGACCGGCGGCACCGTCCGCCGCACGTAATGTCGCGTGTGCGTGCTGCTGCCCCGCCACTAGGCCGCTTGCACCAACACGCATCGGCGACTTGCAACGCCAGCACTGCCATCGGCACCTTCGGCTTCGCGCTTTTCTCACAGGAATAACTCATGGCCATCGATGTTGCCTCCCTCGCCCCGCTGTTCGCCCCTGAAAGCGTTGCCGTGATCGGCGCGTCGTCCGAGCCGTTGAAGATCGGCGGTCGCCCCATCGGCTTCCTGAAAAACAACGGCTATAAGGGCCGCATCCTGCCGATAAACCCTAAAGCCTCGGAAATACAGGGTTTGCCGGCATTCCCTACCCTTGGAGACGTCGATGGCCCGGTCGATCTCGCCATCTGTGCCGTTCCCGGCGCGCACGCCATGGCCACGCTCAAGGCCTGCGCGAAAAAGGGTGTCCGTTCCGTCGTCATGTTCTCCGCTGGCTTTGCTGAAGTCAGTGAGGAGGGCCGCATCGCGCAGGCGGAAATGGCGTCGTTCGCGCGGCAGTCCGGCATCCGCTTGATGGGCCCGAACTGCATGGGTATCGCCAACGTGCGCACCGGCATGATCGCGAGTTTCCATCCGGCCTTCATGTTTCCGCAACCGAAGGATGGCCACATCGGCCTGGTCAGCCAGAGCGGTGCGTTCGGCGGGCACTGCATGCAGATGGCGCGCGAACGCGGCGTCGGTTTTTCGTACATGGTCACGACCGGCAACGAAGCCGACGTGCAGGCCTCCGACGCACTTGCCTATCTCGCCACCGACCCGCACGTCGCCGTGATCATGCTTTATCTCGAGGGCTGCCGCGACGGTGCGCGCATGATTGAAGCTCTGGAAATCGCCCGCCGCAACAACAAGCCCGTCGTAGCCATCAAGCTTGGTCGCACCGATGCCGGGGCCAAGGCCGCCCAATCCCACACCGCCGCACTGGCCGGTGCCGATAACGTTTTTGAGGCTGTTTTCAAGCAATATGGCGTCTATCGCGCCTACAACATCGAGGAATTCTTCGACGTCGGCGTCGCCACCTCGATTGGTTGCATGCCGCGCAACAACAAGGTCGGCCTCGTCACCGTCTCCGGCGGCGTCGGCGTGCTGATGGCCGATGACGCCGCCGCCCGTGGTCTCGATGTCGAGGAACTTCCTGCTGCCACGCAGGCAAAATTCAAGAAGCTCGTTCCGTTCGCCGGCGTTACCAATCCGCTCGATGTCACCGGCCAGATCATGAACGACCGCACGCTGCTGGAACAGGCGGTCAATCTGGTGCTCGACGAATCCGATTACGGCAGCCTCGTCTGTTTTCAAGGAGCGTCCTCGGCCGATCCGCAATTTGCAGCTGATCAACTTGCGGTCTGGTCGCGTGTGAAGGCCAGGTTTCCCGACCGCCTTGTCACGGTCTCGGGCCTGCTCAGCGCCGACTTCATCAAGGTGCTCGAAGCCAACGGCATTCCAACCTCCCGCGATCCCACTCACAGCCTTCGCGCCATCGCCGCACTGCACGGCTTTGCCAAAGCCTTCGCCGAACCATTTTCGCGCCCGCACGTGGCCTTAGCGACGCAGCACTTGCCGTCGGGCAGTCTGAATGAGATCGACGCCATGGCCGTACTCGCGCACGCCGGCCTCGATGTCGTCGCCGAGCGACTTGCAACAACCGCTGACGCAGCCGTCGCCGCCGCCGATGCCGCCGGCTACCCCTGCGTCATGAAAGTCGTCTCGGCCGATCTTGTCCATAAATCCGATGTCGGCGGCGTCAAGCTGAACCTGGCCGACCAGCATGCTGTCCGTGCGGCCTTCGATGACATTATGCGCTCCGTGAAAAGCGCTGCTCCAAAAGCGAAGCTCGACGGTTGCCTTGTCGCGCCAATGATCACTGCTCGCGGCATTGAAACCATAATCGGCGTTACGCAAGACCCGGTATTCGGACCGGTTGTCATGTTCGGCCTTGGCGGCATCTTCGTCGAAGCCTTGCACGACGTCGCATTCCGCCTTGCGCCCTTTGACGACGCGGAAGCACATCGGATGATCCGCGAAATCCGCACCTATAAAGTTCTGGAAGGCCTGCGTGGCGCGCCCGCATCCGACATTGATGCCCTCGCCAAGGCGCTCGCTGCCGTCTCCCGTTTTGCAGCAGCCAACGTAGGGCAGCAGGTGTCCCTTGAAGCCAATCCGTTCCTGGTCCGTCCGCGTGGCCAAGGCGCGATTGCGCTTGATGCGGTCGTCACTGTGGGTGTCCCCGCCCACATCGTTTAGGCCGTATTCAACCTAGGTGCCGCGCGATTGCCGACGATGTCGCCAAGCCATTGCCGCACGTCCAAGGTGCTTTTGAACTGCGCCGCGCGGGCTGGAAAAAACTCGCCCGCAACTCGCAACCCAAGTCCGCCCAAGTTGTGCGCCATGTCGATCGCGCTTACGTCCGGCGCATCGTCGCCGATCATGACGGGGTGCCGACCGCGGAAGATCTCGAGCGCACTCAAAGACACCAACGCCTGGCCCTTTGAATACGCGTGAGGCATAATTTCGAACACCATTCGACCTGTGCATAGTTCCAACTGCTGATGATACCCGGACACCAACACACGCAGCGCGCGCTCAAGTTTGTCGCGTAAAAATGGGGCTTGGCGATAATGCATCGCAACCGCTGAAATTTTCGGCTCGACCACGATTCCGGGATGTTCTTTTGCCAACGCTTGGAGAGACTGCAGAAGTTCACGCGGAAACTGCGGTGCAAGCGTTTCAATTTCACCGTCCCGCGATTTTCTCAATTGAATGCCGTGGACACCGGCCCCGATCAAGCACAACGGCGATAGTATTTCGTCGACGTCGCTGAGCCGACGCCCGGTGATGATAGCCACCGCGCCTGAA
The DNA here is from genome assembly GCA_025350265.1 of Hyphomicrobiaceae bacterium. Taxonomy (GTDB): domain Bacteria; phylum Pseudomonadota; class Alphaproteobacteria; order Rhizobiales; family Hyphomicrobiaceae; genus JABFRJ01. Next base: position 7,645 of record JANXYD010000141.1, read on the forward strand.
AATGTGTCGACCAAATCACCCAGCAATGCCGTCAGACCGGGCGGCGCAAAAACGTCGCCCGGCGTCGTTTGGATATCCACCAGAGTCCCGTCCAGATCCAAGAAGAGAGCCCACTCCCGTGGATTGATCCCATTTAAGTTTGTCATCCCCAATATTCCTGTTTCAATTTCTCTTCAAATCGCCAGAAGCTGATTGAAGGAGTGGATCGATCACCAAGGTAATCCTGATTGTACCTTTGAGCTTGAGCACACGCAGCGAAACCGCATGGCCGTCTCGCCGCACGGAGAAGTCAATACTCGCGTTGCCTAAATGCAAATCCCGGATCGTAATCTCGTCGAGTGATGCGGGAAGGACCGGGTTCCGCAACGTGATTTCGTTCGCCGAAGGCTTGAATTCGATACCCAGCATCGCTTGTATGATCAAAAACGGCGCGCCACTGGCCCAGGCCTGCGGCGAACAGGCGACTGGATACAATGTCGGACCCCTCCCGCGCTTCATGTTGAATCCGCAAAACAGTTCGGGAAGGCGACGTTGATCCATCCAGCCGGCCGCTTTACACATGCCCTCGAAGATCGACGTTATGTTCATTTTGTGACCATAACGGGCCAAGCCAGATGCGATAATTGCATTGTCGTGCGGCCAGACCGAGCCATTGTGATACGACATCGGATTATATCGAACCTCGCCGCGTGCAAGCGTGCGTATTCCCCAACCCGAGCTGAAATCGTTTGTGCTGAGATTTTCAACAAGACGGGCCACGCGGTCCGGTGATGCGATTCCGCAAAACAAGGTATGATAAGCATTGCTGCTACGCACGGCGCAGGGCTTTTTTTGGCCGTCTAATGCCAACGCATAGCATCCGATATCTTCAAGCCAGAAAAATTTTTCGAACCGAACGCGAAGTGCCTCGGCCTGCTCCGCAAGCTGCTTACTTCGCGGCAACAGTCCAAGTCGGCGCGCGCACCGGCTTGCTGCCTGCTTCGCCGCATAAGTGTAGGCTTGCACTTCCACCAGTGCGATTGCGCCTTGGGCCAATGTCCCATCGGCGTGAAAAATAGAATCGAAAGAATCCTTCCAGCCCTGATTCGATAAACCGGTCTCCGTGGCGCGGCTATATTCGACAAAGCCATCGCCGTCGCAATCGCCAAAAGTGTCAATCCAGCTTAATGCACGCTCGATATTCGGCCAAATCTCGCTGAGCAGATCCTCGTCCTCGGTGCGGTCGACGTAAAGCCCGGCCAACATCACGAATAGTGGCGTAGAATCAACGCTTCCGTAATACAGGCCAAACGGAACCTCATTCAGTGCAGCCATTTCCCCACCCCGCATCTCGTGCAGAATCTTGCCGGGCTGGGCATCTTTTACAGGATTGATCTCCGCGGACTGGAGTGCTGCCAGTCGCCTCAAGACCCCACGGGCGATGCTCGGATCCATCCAAAGAACTTGCATCGCGGAAATGATGCCATCACGACCGAATGTAGTCGAATACCAGGGAATACCTGCATAAGGGTACGGACCCTGCACCGTGTCCGACACCAGCATGTAAAAATCAGAAATCGATCGGCATAACGTTTCGTTTACGGTGGCGCTCGAAGTCTCGATACTTGCGACGCTGGCGGTGGCTCGTTTCTGCGCCCTGTCCGCCGCTCGCAGACCTTTGAAGAACGGCAAGACTGAAGCTGAAACAGGACCTCGACACGAGACCGCCACAAAAATGCAGAATCGTTCGGCCCTCTTCAAGCTGACGTCGTAATTGCCGCGGGACTCGCTGAGTTGCGACGGCGCAGGCTCGAAATAAATCGAAGTATCACGGCGCTTGCCGTCAAGCCCGTCGTACGACATCAGCACTTGGCCATTTTCTACGACACGTCGGCGCGCATAACCGCGTCGCTTGCGACGCGATCCGCGAACCTCGAAAATGTCGGCAAAATCGCAATCGAAATGCAGTCCTAAATCAATGGTGATATCCTTTTCGCTGTGGTTCTCCACAGCTATTCGGACATGCATGACACCGTCACGCAGAAAGATCGTGCGCGAAATATGAATGGAGTCCTTCGACAATGCCACATTACCGTCTTCAATAATGTCGGGGTTGGTAAGGTCGGCATACATGTGGAGATTGTCATCGCGAACATTTGAGCCCAACAGCAGGGGCTGAACGCCATTGATGAGCAATTCAAATTTTGACAGAAATCGGGTGTCAAAATCAAACAAACCGTCAGGCCCTCCACCCACCGCGCCGATATCGCCGTGTGTGTCGAAAACGGCAAAAGCATCGTTATGCTTCAACGTCTTGCGCGCACGCGACGTCTCGCTTGTGGCCTGAATATAGAACGGCTGCTCAGGAAGATTTTTTTTTTTCATTCTACTGCCATCCCCTCTGGTCGCACACGTAACCATCAATCCATTCATCGCGTCGGCACGCCGACTTTGGCCGATTCTATTATCGGACTATTCAAGTGCGGTTCGTGATGTGTGCTCGAGAACGATTTTGGGCGCAGCACGTTTGTCCCCATTCCGGCTTTCCGTGCAATCAATGCTTTATAGATCTCGACATAATCCGACGCCATGCGACTGGCCACAAATCGTTTATCAAATTGCTGCCGGACCTGCTTTCGATCAAGAGCGAGGACACTCGGTAGCATCGCAATCGCTTCCTCTACCGATGTGACGATCGAGCCTGTGATGCCCTCGTCGATGACTTCGCGTACAGAACCATTGTCGAACGCTAATACTGGCGTTCCGCACGCCATTGCCTCAATCATGACGAGCCCGAACGGCTCCGGCCAGTCGATCGGGAACAGGAGAGCGCTCGCTTGGCCTAAAAATTCTTCCTTCGCGACTTCATCGATCTCGCCAATGAATTCGACGCCTGGCTGCTTTATAAGTGGTTCGAGAGACTTGAAATACGCGGCGTCAACGCGATCAACCTTGGCTGCGATCTTGATCGCCATTCCAGAGGCCAACGCGATTTCTATTGCCCTGTCGACGCGCTTTTCTGGAGATACGCGCCCGAGGAAGGCGAGATAACCGCGCTTGCCGTTTCCCGTTGTTGGCTTGAGAAGCCCGGCTGGCAAGCCGTGGTACACGGTCCCCGCAAAATTCGCGTCTGCAATCGGCAGGCGCTGCGCGTTTGAAATGGACGCGAGGTCCATGCCAGGAAAGGACCGGTACAGATAGTGAAGGTCAGGAAGATCCTGTCGGCCGTGCAGCGTCGTCAGCGCCGCAAAATTGATTTTGTTGAAGATCGGAAAGTGAAACTGATCGATGTGAAAATGCAGGACGTCGAACTGATCGGCGCTTCGGTGAACTTTGTCGAGCATGGACATATAATACGGAATCGGGTCGCGGACCGACGGGTTCAACCGCAGAGCCTGCGGGCAGCATGGCTCGAGCCGGGCGGCAGTTTGGGAATCTCCGCTCGCGAAAAGCGTTACTTCATGACCTTGCCGAACAAGTTCCTCTGTCAAATAGCTGACGATTCTCTCTGTTCCGCCATAAAAACGCGGGGGAACGCTTTCGATGAGTGGGGCAATTTGAGCGATTTTCATGGACTTCCTTTTATGGACAGAACTTGGCGTTAGAAAAAAGCTCGATGACTGGCTGCTACATCACAAACTAGCGGCGGGGCGCTACTTTCAATCACTGAGTTCGGATCTTGATGTCGCGCGGGTTGGGCCAACCGGGATACCGCTGATATCAAACGCTTGCCACCGGTCGGCGGAAAGGTCGGCGGGTGATCGGCGTGTTCCAATGCGCTCAAAAATCCGCTTGCCCACGTCGCAGCGGTGCCGCTTTCGATCTCTTGCATCAACGCCTCATGGCGCAGACAACGCTCGTCCAATCCCATCTTGACAGCCACAGCGATGGCGCCGGCGATTTCGTCTATATTGTAGGGATTGATTATGAGCGCGGCCTTTAATTGCTCGGCAGCTCCCGCGAATCGCGACAATATTAACACGCCGGGATTGCGCGGGTTCTGCGCGGCAACATACTCCTTGGCGACCAAGTTCATTCCGTCCCGTAACGGCGTAACAAGACCTACTGCCGCATTGCGATAAACGCTGATGAGACGTTCACGAGACGTCGTTTGATTGATGTAGTGGATCGGCACCCACTCCAGGTCACCATACGATCCGTTTATCGAACCCGAGAGCGTCTCAAGCTCCTTGCGGATATCCGAGTAGGCCTCGACGCTTTCGCGCGTCGGAGTTGCAATTTGCGTCAGAACGGTCCTACTTCTGAAATCTGGATTGATCTGCAAGAAGCGGCCGAATGCTCTGAATTTTTGCGGTAGCCCCTTGGTATAATCGAGCCGATCCACTCCGATAATTCGAGTTATCGTCGCGCCGTAATCATTACGATCCGTTAAGTCGCCCTGCTTGAAGAAATTTGTATCGATGCCGACTGCAAAGCTTGCAATCGCGAATTCCCGCCCTTCAACCCGCATGGTACCGTTAGGTAACATTTGACCATTGGCACCATGTTCGAGGTAATCGATCATGTTGGCCACGTCGGTCGTCGCTTGTAGACCAACCAAGTCGTAAGCAGAGAACGCTCGCGCAAGCTGCAGATGCTCTGGGACCGTTAGAAACGACTGCGAGGGCGGAAACGGGATGTGCAAAAAAAAGCCGATCTTGTTCTGGACCCCAAGAAGTCTGAGTTCATGAGCAAGTGGAATAAAATGATAATCGTGAACCCATATGACGTCGTCTTCCGCGAGCCCGGCGGCCAGAGATGCGGCAAACCTCTGGTTCACCTTAGAATATGCGGCGTAGTATCCAGCTTCGAACTGAGCCAAGTCGACTCGATTATGAAACACGGGCCAAAGAACGGAGTTCGCATAGCCTAAATAGTAATTTTCGTATTCGTATTTAGTCAGCGGAATTGTCCAACGCACGATCCCGTCGTCGGAAACGTCGATCGCCGGTGTAGCATCTTCATCGGTAGACAACTGGCCCGACCAACCGAACCATATTCCCTGACGTTCGCGCAAACAATCTGCGATCGCTACTGCTGCGCCGCCCGCTTGCGCAGCCTTAGCCGGATCTGTTACGCGATTTGATACTATTACCAGGCGACCCATCAATCCAGCGCTCCGACCTATCAACTCCCAACGCGTTTAAGGTCAGTTAGTTCCTTATTCGTCCATCCAAGCCGCTGCCCAGGGTTTCGACAGCGCGACCGCTGTGTTGATTATGCCAGCCATAGAGTAAGTCTGAGGTATATTTCCCCACAATTGCAGCGTTATGGGGTGAATATCTTCGGAGAAAACGCCGAATGCATTCCGATGTTTCAGCAGTTCCTGAAACATCGCGCGTGCCTCTTTATGCCGACCGATTCGGACGAGCGCATCGATATACCAGAACTGACAGGCGAGAAACGCCACCTCGGGGGAGCCGAAGTCATCAGGTGCCGTATAGCGCATCATGAAGCCGTTGCGGAGGAGCTCCCTGCCAATCAGTTCAACTGTTTTGACGTAGCGGGGGTCATTTGCCGGCACCAGGCCCAGCTCAGGAAGCAGCAGGCAGCTTGCATCGAGATCTTCATGATCGAATGCTGCAACGAACGCGCCACGTGTCGCATTCCAGCTGCGCGTCAGTATCTCCTCTTTCAGCCGAAATGCGTGGCTAGCCCAATACTCTGCACGATCGGCCAAGTTAAGGCGTTTGGCTATTTGCGCCAGCCTGTCGCACGCAACCCAACACATGGTGGCCGAGTAGGTGTGGATACGGCGCTTGCCACGAAATTCCCACGGTCCCGCATCAGGTTCTGCGACGAATTTTTTCGCACGCTCGCCAAGGGCTTCAAGCTGCCGGAAGAGATCCAAGCCGCCGGGCCTTGGCAGGCGACCGTCGATGAACATTTGCGACGCACCGAGAATGATGCTTCCGTATGTATCGTGTTGAATTTGCTCAGCCGCTTGATTGCCAATGCGGACAGGGCCGAGGCCAGCGAATCCTTCGAGGTTCTCAGCAATCAATTCATTCATTGGATTGTCGTGAACAATACCGTAAACCGGTCGTAAAAACTCGACGTCGTCGGTAGCAATGTTGGTGATGTACGCTAGGTATGTTTCCATCGTGTGCGTTGCGCCGAGATTATTCAAAGCCTTGATCACAAAGTAGGCATCTCTCGGCCAGCAATGCCGGTAGTCCCATGTCCGCTGGCTTGCCGGAGCCTCTGGGATCGAGGTCGTTAGGGCAGCAACGATGGCTCCAGTTTCGTCGAAACTGCATAGTTTCAAAGTAATTGCGGCTCGAATGACTTCGTTCTGCCATTCGAAGGGTATGCCCAGCGATCGCACCCACTCGAGCCAATACAATTCTGTTCGATCGAGAAATTCGCGGCAAACCGTGTCAACGGAAGCCTCGAAGGGCTCGTCGGGGCCGATAACAAGCGACAACGACTGCGTAAGTGCAAACTCTGCCTCCTGATTAATATACGAAAGCGGTGCGTCGGTGGTGAGGCGTATCGAGCTTGCAGCGCCGCTGTAACGGATGTGATTGGAACCTATCGACGATTTTGTGCAAGGCTCACCGTAAGAAAAGGTCGGACGCACTCTGATGGTAATACGCGGCAAACCGGAAATGCACTCTATGCGGCGAAAAAGCTGAGGTGGATGAAACACGCGTTCGAAGCGTTTGAAGCGCGGCATAAAGTCGGTAATCTTCAGGCAGTTTCCTGCATCGTCTGAAAGCACCGATTCCACGATTGCCGTATTGCGCCTATACGTTACCGAGCACGATGTTTGGCCTCGCAGTCTGATGTCACAGAAGCCTTTTTCTTCGGTACCACTTATCAAATTGCAGAACACCGGATCGGCGTCAAACGTTGGAAAGCACATCCAGCTGATGCGCGCGGTCTTGTCGATGAGGGCGGCTAGCCTACCGTTGCCAATGGGAGCGAGATCGAGATGAGATCCTGTGCCGTTTGCAATAGCCATCAACCACCCTTGAACACACGAAGGAGTTCCGCGCCCGGTTCGCAAAAAGTTACCGGGGCAGCCTTGCCAAAACGGCGCGGCTCATCTTTTCGGGACCAATATCTTGTCCAGATTTCACAGCCATCAGGTCCGCCAGATGGGCCCGAGCGCGATTAACACGGCTTTTCACCGTTCCGACAGCGCAGCCTGAAATATTCGCGGCCTCTTCGTAAGAATATCCCTCGGCTCCGACGAGTAGCAGAGCTTCTCGTTGGTCTGCTGAAAGGAACGACAGCGCTTTGCGAAAATCAGCAAGATCAATGTGACCATTCTGTTCCGGGGGCGATACGAGCTGAGATGCCGCTTGTCCGTCGACATCTTGTAGTTCGCGACGCCGTTTGCGAATGTCTGAGAAGTAGGTATTGCGCAGAATCGTAAAAAGCCACGCCTTGAGGTTTGTACCCACCTCGAATTTGTCTCTGTTCGCCCAGGCCTTCAGCAGCGTATCCTGCACAAGGTCGTTGGCCTTGTGATGATCGCCAGTCAGCGAAATTGCGAACGCGCGCAAATTAGGAATGGCCGCGACAAGCGCTTCTCGTACAGTGGAGCCGGTGTCTACCACTACTTCTGCTCCTTCGACTCAAGATCCTGAAGCAGTTTCAAAAAACGATCTGGAACAGGTTCCTTCACAATCTCTCCATACAAGGCGCGCAAATGATGTCCGATCAATGCTTGCGCCGCGACGTCAAGCTTGACATCGGCCGCATCGGCTTCTTTCTCGTTTTCGTTAACGGTCTGATTGAACACGTCTTTCGCGTCTTTTTCGGTAGGCTGCTGCATCGGGTACCCCTATGTGACGTCTCTCGCCCAGTGCGGAACCCGTATCGCGAGCCGTTTCCCGATTTGAAACGTGCGCGTCGGGTAAAAGTTCCGTGACGAAGGGAACCAAATTCTTCCGCAAAAGTTATTCACGCGCTACGCTGCCGACGCGGACCGTGGTTGCAGGGTCCAGGATCCATCGCTCGAACCGATGAGCAAGCCATGATAGCTGAATTGAGCTGGTCAGGCCGCTGAGCTAAGCAAAAAACTGAGGGGTCGCTTCTGATGACTAGTCTTGCCCAAACCATTCTTCCGCACCTCCCCTATCTGAGACGCTTTGCGCGAAGCCTCACAGGGCGCCAGGATAGCGGGGATGCCTACGTCGCGTCAGTTTTGGAGACGTTGATAGCTGACCGGTCTGCCTTTCCGTCAAAAATGCCCCCGAGGTCGGCGCTCTATCGGGTATTTTTGAAATCCTGGAATTCGGTCGCAGTCAATAAGCGGGCTGGAACGATCGATTCGGCAGACAATGTCATGAATGATCGCGCTGACGCTGCCGATAATAGTCTTGATGCTATCACACCGCTGCCGCGCCAGGCTTTCCTGCTCGTTGCGATGGAAGGTTTCACACCTGGTGAAGCTGCCAATGTGCTCGACATTTCACCTGCGGAATTCGAAGTGCTGCTGGATACTGCGGCGCGCGAGATAGCGCAACAGGTCGCGACCGACGTGATGATTATCGAAGACGAACCGCTGATTGCCTTGGATTTAGAGGGTGTTGTTAAAAGCATAGGTCATACTGTCAAGCGAGTGGCGCGAACCAAGCAGGAGGCCGTCGACGCGTTTCGGGCGACCCGGCCGGGGCTGGTGCTGGCTGACATCCAATTGGCCGACGGTAGCTCTGGCCTTGATGCTGTCAATGAGATACTTGGAGAAGCTGAGGTTCCTGTCATTTTCATAACGGCCTACCCCGAGCAGGTTTTGACCGGCTTGCGTCCAGAGCCAACGTTTCTGATCCCGAAGCCATTCAAGCACGAAACGGTCAAGGCAGTTATTAGTCAGGCGCTTTTCTTCGATATGAAAGCAAAGAACAGAAATAAGAGCTAATCTGCTCTATTTGTTTATCAACAAACCCCTTACGGGTTGATATTTTCTTTCCTGGTAATCTTCAAGTATTTGGAACGTTGACGCATCAAGTGCGTTATTAGGCGTACCGTGAATTCAATGGGAGAGAGTAGATGGGAAATTTACTGCACTATGCGGTCGTTTTTCTGATCGTAGCGCTTGTGGCAGCGTTTTTCGGATTTGGCGGGGTCGCCGGCACTGCAATGGACGGCGCTCGCCTGCTATTTTGGGTTGCGATCGTCTTGTTTGTTGTTTCGCTCGTTGCGAGCCTCATTCGAAAAGCCTGATTGTGCGTGCATGAACGACGTCAAGGAAAACCAACTCGCAGAGTTGGTTTTTTTTTAACCGCACCTTTACGCGATCGAACTCTGCGAAGACACAAGTGTTGTGTCGATGTCATTAGCAGGTCGTTGAAATTGGCGACTGGATAGAAGCGTATCCTTGGGCAAGATCTTCCGCGACACGAATTTTGCGTTCTGGCTCAGGCCGTTTTGGAGACGGATCAGATTGTAGGCAGCCATCGCGAACGTGAACTTGAAGCGCACGCGCGCCAGCCCTCTCACTTTGACCTTGGCGAGACCGGCGATCGTCTTGCCCCAGCCGAACGCCGCTGCCATCCTTGGCGCGGAAGCTCTTCATCGACGCCCACGCTTCGACCAGAGTGCCGTCGACCGAGAAATGGTCGTCCGACAGGAAGCGCTTCACTTTGTGGTGGCGCATCACCGCTTCGAGGAATTTTGCAGCGACGTCGGCCTCCAGCAGGCGGTCGCGGTTCTTGGAGAACGTCGAATGATCTCAGACGGCATCGTCGATGCCG
>JANXYD010000144.1 GCA_025350265.1 Hyphomicrobiaceae bacterium
CCTGCGGAAGTCGGCGATGTGCATCGACCCGCCCTTGCCGCCGCAGTATCCGCCGGCGCGCCCGAAAAGTTCGAGAAACATTCGGTCGGCGTCGGCACCCTTGGCCAGCGCGTGGCCGTGGCCACGATGGTTCGACGTGACGCGATCTTCGCGCGAAAGGTTGATACACACGCCGACAGCGACGCCCTCCTGCCCGATGGACACATGCAAGGGCCCAGGTATTTCGCCGGCCTTATGCGCTTCCAACGCGGTTTCCTCGAAGGCGCGGATGCGCACCATCGTCGTGTAGAGGTCGCGAAGCCGGGCCAGATTGTGCCCGCTGTGCGCGACCGGCGTGTCACGCGGACCGCCCGGTGTGGCTGATTGCTTCGCTGCCATCGGCTCGATGCACCCCTTAGGTTCTTGTTGTTGGCGATCCTCGGGGGGCGTAGGCTAAAAATCAAGCTCATCGCGTGCACGGCAGCCCGGTTATCGCGCACGGTCTCAACGTTGGATCAAGCGGCGCTGGATCAGGCGATGCCGGATCAACCGAAGATGGATCAAGTGACACACGCCCTCGTGCTCGACAGCGTCACGCACCTCACCTCCGCGCACCGGGGCGGGGTTGCGTATTGTGCGTCACACGGCGGCGTTTATGCGGGCTATTACGCGGCCAGGATGGGCGTCGGCGCGGTTGTTCTCAATGACGCCGGCGTGGGGCGGGAGCAGGCTGGTATCGGCGGCTTGCAGTTGCTTGAGGGGCTTGGCGTGCCCGCCGCCACCATCGGGCACTGCACCGCCGGGATCGGTGACGGCTGCGATGGCGTAACGCGCGGGCTGATCACATACGTCAATGCCAGTGCACGGCACTTGGGGATCGAACCGGGCATGACGTGCGCGGCGGCCCTGCACCGGCTTTCACTGTATGGACTTCAGCCATCGCCAGCGCCGACGCCGCTCGATGAAGCGCGCTTCGAAATCGCGGGAGCGGGCAACGCTCGCGTTGGTGTGTTCGGCATCGATAGCAACGCACTCGTTGCGCCCGCCGATATCGGCCATATCGTTGTTACCGGTAGCCATGGCGGGTTGCTCGGCAACCGGCCGGAAACAGCTATCAAGTTCGATGTGCGCGCGGCGGTCTATAACGACGCCGGCTTCGGCAGCGATGACGCTGGCATTTCGCGATTGCCGGCGCTGGATGCACGCGGGATCGCGGGCGCGTGCGTGTCGTGTTTTTCAGCGCGGATCGGGGAGGCCCGCTCGACGTATGACGACGGTTTCATTTCGGCGCTCAACCCGACTGCCGCCAAGTGGGGCGGCGCGATCGGCCAGTCGTGCGCCACGTTCGTCGCCGCGATGGTCGCGAGTGCGGGCTGAGATGCTCGGGGAACTGGCAGACGGCGCGACGGTCGGCTTGGGGGCCAGGACGACGGAGGACGGCTGGCTCCGATGCTGGTTTCAACCGCGTCGAAGTGGGCCGATCACGTCGCTTTACGCTGCAGTGAGACGAAGTTTGCTGTCCTGGGTAGGATAGCTGAAGGACTGCGCGACGAGACGACGGCAGAGGGTGGGCCAAATCCGACATGGCTGCGCGCGCCAATTAACAGAGCCCGCTCACTGTCTGAGCTGCCGTGGCAAAGTAGGCGGGCGGCAATGATATGTCAGGCCAGCTCATGGGAAAGGATTGATGTGCGGCAACCCTTTTTCCGCGCTATGATCAGTATTCGGCGCGAGCGTGTCGCGATGGCTCGAGTGTTGCAATGTTCAAACAAATTGTCGAGATACAGGGGGGATTCGATCGGTTTCTAGTCGGACCGCTTTCGCAATTTCCTGTTCGGAACGCAGGTCGGGTAGATCATCCCACTATCGAGCGGATTGCCTGTCAAAGAGCCGAACTTGCACAATTGTGGGTGCGGTTAGGTCAAGGTTTCATCCCGCTCGGCGCCAATGATCTGGCCAAATGGTTTAGGCGCGAAGTTGAAGCCGGAAGGCTCGGTGTTGTTCTCATTCATAGAAGGACGGCGTCCAGCCGGTCACCGGATGCGGAGGTCCCTGCTGCACAAGCAGCTACGCATTCGACTGGTGTGCCCGGTGCGGCGATAGTCTTGAGCGTGCAGTCGCTGCCTCCGCAAAGCAAGACGGTAGAGATGCTGCTTCGCTCACTGAAATATCTACCCGCCGAGTCGCGGGCCGCATTTCTATCCCTGATCTCTCCATCGGCGCTGAAGATGCTCGCGGCGATGCTCGCGCTCTGGGCGGTCTCTCACGCCGTTGGCATCGGAGAGGCTATCGACATCGTTCTACTGGGGATCGGCTACGCGCTAGTAGGCTGGCAAGCGTTCGAGGCCGTGGCGACGATGTCGCGCGGCGTCGGCGGTGCGCTCGGCGCGACAAGCTCAATGGAACTTGACGCCGCCGCTCGCGAATTCGCCCGCGGCCTGACGCAACTCGGCATAAATGCGTTGCTCGCGCTGCTCACACACGCGGGGAAGGGCCGTGCTGCCTCAGCCGGCGAGGCCGAGGCTTCGGTTACAGCGCGCTGGCGGATCTACACGGATGGTCTCGAGATGAACTTTGACGCTTCAAAAGGCGCGCTGTGGTCTAAGCTCGGGGACGCGCAAGGGATCAGGGGGACGGCTGCCTTGCGGGCGAAGGCGCACGCGGAGTTCGACAACCTCGCGACGCTCGAGTCGGTGCTTAAGAATTCTGACTTCAATATTCGGTACAAGGCAGAATTCGGCGGGAACTTCAGGAGAGAAATCTGGGCGATGGTCTCCGCTAAGTTCGCCTCTCGACTGAAGGGGACCGTGACCGTCTATACCGACTTGGAAAAACTGAATGCTGTCGGATGGGAGGCGATCCTTTCCGATGAATTGTGGGAGCTCGGACCAGCGGTGACCCACGTCGTCTTCAGGGACGTAAGCAATCCTGCAAAATCACTGATGGTCAAACTGAGCCAATCTGCGCATTGACAGTTCTGAGGTTGCACCGATGTGGAGCCAGCGAGTATTGAACCCGTCCAGGATGTGATCGTGCGGGCGTGGCGCACGACACCGGCTTCGCCCGGCCCATTCTGGGGCTTAGGGTTCGTGAGGTCGGGGTTTGGGAGTGGAAGTTTCCGCCAAAGGCACATGCGCAAACTTCGGCTACTGCGAAATTTACCCAGAAAACACGCAATGATTGCAGTTGCTGACATTCTCCCGCACTCTGGAACTACCTCATCGGCGGGGCGGGTCTAGAACCGTCGTGATCTGCGGTGGGGCGATTGTGAAATGCTCGTACGAGCTACGCGGCCACGGGGCCGTAAGTGGCGCAGGGCCTCGACGCCGCAACGCAGCTGAAACAGCACGCGCTGTTGCAAACCAGGTAATAGGGCGTCGTCGAGAAATAAACGCAATCAACAGCAGAGCGCGGCGGAAGCCGCACATAGACTACCGGCCCGTCGCGAGCGGGCCTCGCAGAAACCTGGCCATGCCGCGCTCTGCTCCCCGCAAATCATCAACGGCACGATCATTGGGATCGGGGCCGACGGAAGTGTTTGCGCCCAGTTGCTGCAGCCAAGCAAATGACTATGGCAGTGCGCCTTCGATGCCTTCGACGTAGAAGTTCATTCCGGCGAGATCCTTGTCGGCAATTTTCTCGCCGGCTTTGAGGAACTCGGTGCCGTCCTGCTTTTTCATCGGGCCGGTGAAGGGATGGAAGTCGCCTTTGGAGATTTTGTCTTTGGCCGCATCCGCCAGCGCCTTGGCGTCCGCTGAAACGCCCGGACCATAAGCCCCCATAGCCAACATGCCAGTGTTGAAGCCGCCCCAGACGTCGCCGGTTTTCCAGGTGCCGTCCATCACCGCTTTGACGCGGGCGATGTAGTAGCCGTTCCAATTGTCGACGATCGATGTCAGAACCGAATTGGGTCCGAACGCCTTCATGTCCGACGCTTGGCCGACCGCAAAAATTTTCCGCTCCTCGGCGAACTTCACCGGCGCGGGACTATCGGTGTGCTGCATGATGATGTCGACGCCCTGATCGGCCAGCGCCTTGGCCGCATCGGCTTCCTTGCCAGGGTCGAACCACGTCGACACCCAGATGATCTTCAACTTGATGGCGGGGTTGACCGACTTCGCGCCGAGATACGTCGCGTTGATGCCCATCACAACTTCAGGAATAGGGAACGAGCCGATGTAGCCGATGGTGCCCGTCTTCGACACCTTCGCGGCCAAAATACCAGCGATGTAGCGGGCTTCGTAAAAGCGGATGTTCGCCGTCGCCAGATTGTCCGAGCGCTTGAAGCCGGTCATGTGCTCGAACTTGATGTCGGGATATTTCGCCGCCACCTTGACGGTCGGGTTCATGAATCCGAACGATGTCGTAATGATCAACTTGTTGCCTTGGCTGGCCAGTTGGTCGATGACGCGTTCGGCGTCCGGGCCTTCCGGCACGTTCTCGACGTAGGTGGTCTCGACCTTGTCGCCGAATTCTTTTTTGACCGCCAGCAGGCCCTGGTGATGCTGATAGCTCCAGCCGTGATCGCCGATCGGGCCGACATAGACGAAGCCGACTTTCAGTGGCGTCGATTGCGCCATGGCAGGCCCGCTCGACGCGACGAAGGTGGCCGCGACGGCAATGGCGAACGAAGTAGCCACGCCCATCAAGCGTCTACGATCGATCATTTCACGTCTCCTCAAATTCCAAGACATCGTCCGCTGGCCCCATTGCAATCGGCCAGCGCTCGGCACCATGCCTATAAACTGTTGACCGAAGAGTCCATGGCGGCTCAGCCGGTGGTGTTGAATATCTTTCCCAGGCTCTGCGGCGCGCGCAGCCGCCGGGCACCACCGTTGGACTGGCGCGACATCACCACCAGTACGGCAATCGTCGCCAGATACGGCAGCATCGAAAGCACCTGCGCATCGATCTTGAGCCCGAATCCCTGCGCATGCAGCTGCAAAATGGTGATGCCGCCGAACAACAGCGCACCGCCCAGAATGCGCAACGGCCGCCACGCCGCAAACACCACCAGCGCCAGCGCGATCCAGCCGCGCCCTGCAGTCATCCGCTCGACCCAGAACGGCGTCTGCACCAGCGACAGATAGGCCCCGCCCAATCCCGCCATGCCGCCGCCGAACGCCAGCGCCGCCATCCGCACCGCCACTACCGGATAGCCGATGGCGTGCGCCGCGTCGTGGTTTTCGCCGACTGCGCGCAGCACCAGTCCGCCTCGCGTCCGCTCGAGAAAAAACTGCGCCGCAACCACCAGCACCACAGCCAGCAGAATGATGACGTCGATGCCTGCGGCGAACCGGCCCGGCACGCCCAACGCATCGAGCCGCGGAAATGCGCCGGCGGTCAGCCCGGTCGATCCCGCACCGAACAGCGCCGACAGTCCCAGCCCGAACAGCGTCAGTGCCAGGCCCGACGCCACCTGATTGGACATCAGCACCTGCGTCAGCACCCCGAACAGCAACCCCATCGCCATGCCGCCACTGATTGCCGCCAGGAACGCCAGCAGATAACTGCCGGTGCCGACCTTGGCTGCGAACCCCGCGTAGGCACCAATCACCATCATGCCCTCGACGCCGAGATTGAGCACGCCCGCCTTCTCGACCACCAGTTCACCCAGCGCTGCCAGCAACAGCGGCGTCGCAGCCACCAGCAATCCAGTCAGTATTCCAGCGATCAGGTCTGTCGGCATCACGCGCTCCCCTCGCCGTCCGCGCGGCGACCGAACCGCACCCGGAAATTGACCAGCACATCCGCCGCCAGCAGGAAAAACAGCAGCATGCCTTGGAATACCGACGTCGTCGCCGACGGCAGGCTCATGGCAATCTGCGCGGTTTCCCCGCCGATGGACGTCAACCCCAGCAGCAGACCGGCGGCGAGAATTCCCAGCGGTTGCAGCCGGCCCAGGAACGCCACGATGATGGCTGTGAAGCCATAGCCGGACGGCAACTGCTGCACCAATTGTCCGACCGGCCCCGCCGCCTCGAACATTCCGGCCAGCCCCGCCAGCCCACCCGAGATCGCAAACGACAGCCACACCATCAGCCTCTCGCTGAAGCCCGCGAACGCCGCCGCGCGCGGGGCTTCCCCCAGCACCCGCGTCATGAAGCCGAACATGTGCCGCGTGACGATCACTTGCGCGACCGCCACGACGACAATCGCCACGAGAAACCCGATGTGCGCCCGCGTCTTCGGAATCAGCGTCGGTAACAGCGCCGCCGGCTGGAACAGTTTGCTTTCCGGAAAATTGAAACTCTGCGGATCACGCAGCGGACCCTGCACCATCAACCCCAGCAGCAGCAGCGCCACATACACCAGCATCAAGCTGGTGAGAATTTCGTTGGCGTTGAAATGCGTCCGGAGCAGCGCGGGAATGGCGGCCCACGCCACGCCGCCCAAAACGCCCGCCAGCATCATCGCCGGCAACAGCATCGGCCCGCCGCCGGGATGGAAGTACAGAGCCACCGCCCCGCCGGCGATCGCACCGACCGTGAACTGCCCCTCCGCCCCGATATTCCAGATGCCGGCGCGAAATCCGAACGCCAGCCCCGTCGCGATCAGGATCAGCGGCGTCGATTTGACGGTCAGTTCAGCGAGCCCCCGAACACTCGTCAACGGCACGACGAAGATAAGCCCCAGCGCCCGCAGCGGATCCTTGCCGAGGGCCCAGAACAGAATGCCCCCGGCGATCAGCGTCGACACGAACGCCAGCACAGGCGTCACGTACAGCATCGTCCGCGAGGGCTCCCGGCGCGGCTCCAGCCGCAGCAACGCCTTACGCATCGGCCGCACCCTCGTCACGCAACATCTCAGCGGTCGAGTGCCCGCCCATTTCCAGCCCGATGCCTTCGACCGTGATATCTTCGACCGGACGCGCCGGCCGCAGCCGCCCGCCAGCCATGACCGCAATGCGCGTCGAGATCTGGAACAGTTCGTCGAGATCCTGACTGATAACCAGCACCGCCGCGCCGGCTTTCGCCATCTCCAGCAGCGCCGTCTGGATCGCCGTTGCGGCACCCGCGTCGACGCCCCACGTCGGTTGGCTGACGATCAGCACACCCGGTTTTGCGAGCAGCGCGCGGCCCACCACGAATTTCTGCAGGTTGCCGCCCGATAAGCTGCGCGCCGCATGGTCGACGCCAGCCGTCCTGACATCGAACGCCGCCACGATCGCATTCGCCCGCGCCCGCGTCGCCGGCCAGTCGATCAACCCGGCTGGCGACACGGCACGGTCCGCGAGCAACACATTCTCGACCAGCGACAAGCCGGGCACCGCGCCATGCCCCAAGCGCTCTTCCGGCACGAACGCCATGCCCATCCGCCGTCGCTGCTGCGGCCCGAGCCAGCCGGCATCGGTGCCGTCGACGTTCACGGCCTTGGCGTGCTCAGCCGACACTTCCCCGATCAACGCCGCCATCAGCTCGGTCTGTCCGTTGCCCGCCACGCCGGCGATGCCCAGGATTTCGCCACAGCGAACGTCGAACGAAATGTCCAGCAACGCCACGCCGAACTGACCGGCGGCAGGCAGCGATAGTTTGTCGACGCGCAACCGTACCGGTCCATCGATGCGAGCCGGCCGCTGCGGCCGCGAGAACGTCGACCCGATCATCATTTCAGCCAAACCGCGCGCCGTCTCCTGGCCGGGATCGCAAGCGCCCACGACGCGCCCTGCGCGCAACACAGTGACGCGCTGGCACAGCGACCGGATCTCTTCGAGCTTATGCGAAATATACAGCACCGCGCGGCCCTCGGCCGCCAGCTTGCGCAACGTCACGAACAGATCGTCAGCTTCCTGCGGCGTCAGCACCGACGTCGGTTCGTCCATAATGATCAGGCGCGGATTTTGCAACAGGCAGCGCACGATTTCGATGCGTTGGCGTTCGCCCACGCTGAGATCGCCGACGATCCGCCCCGGCTTCACTTCCAGGCCATACGCCCGCGACACATCGACGATGCGCGCGGACAGATCGCCCCGCGCCTCGGCCGCCGGCAGCGCCAGCGCTATGTTATCGCGCACCGACAGCGCGTCGAACAACGAAAAATGCTGGAATACCATGCCGACGCCACGCGCGCGGGCCTGCGCCGGCCGCCGCGGCTGGAACGTCGTGCCGTCGAGTTGCATCGTGCCCGCATCCGGCGCGACCAGCCCATAGACCATCTTGACCAGGGTGGACTTGCCCGCCCCGTTCTCGCCGAGTAGCGCGTGGATCTCCCCGCGCGCAAGCGCCAACGACACGTCGTCGACCGCCTTCACGCCGGGATAACTTTTACACAGCCCATCGATCTTGAGCAGCGGCGTTCCTGTCGGCACCTGTCATCTCACCCGAACCGCGCCAACAGCGCGCCCACGTCCACGGTTGGACCTATCGCCTGAGCCGCGCGACTTCAAGGGCGGAGAGACCAAGGCAGCGCGAACTCAAGCACGTTGAGCCGTGAAACGTGGTTTTCAGGGCAGCCGCGCCTTCAAATACCGAAGAACAACCTTGACTGCCGGTCCCGCACCCCGTTATCCCCTGCCAACGCCGGTTTAGCTCAGCGGTAGAGCAGCGGTTTTGTAAACCGAAGGTCGGGAGTTCAATCCTCTCAACCGGCACCA
>JANXYD010000105.1 GCA_025350265.1 Hyphomicrobiaceae bacterium
CGACCGCACTCGCGTACGCCTGCAGCCCGAGTTTGCGCACGAGCCCGGCGGGTTGATCGAAGCCATGCTGCACGTCGACGGGCAAGCCCAGACGGATCGCAGTCGGCTCCAGTGTCGCGAGCGGGCGAATATAATCATAGAGCTTGCCGCGATCGGCCTTGCGGCGTGCCGGATTGGGCGCGAACAGATAGTTGGGCGCACCGAACTTTGCTACCAGCACATCAGGCAGGGCGATGGCGCGCGCCAGGCCGCGACAGGCGAGTTGGCCGAGCCCGGCATCGGGTTTTTCGCCATGCCGCATGACCACGATGCGTTGCAGCGTCGGCGTTGCTGCTGGCACTTGAGCCGTTGACGGCCCGCTCACGGCGCACAGAAGGCACAGCGCAGAAAGTGAGATCGATATTAATTTGTTCACGTCATTTCCTCTGAAACTTCACGCGCACAGCCGGCTTTTCGCTCAGCCGATTTTCGGTATGGGTCGTGCCATATCGGTGCCGGCCATGGCCTGTTCGAGCGCCAGGGCAACTTCCAGCACCTGCACGTCGCTGCCTTTCGGGCCGAAAATCTGCAACCCGAACGGCAGGCCCTTGTGATCCAGCCCGCATGGCACCACCGCCGCGCAGCACAGCGCCATCGTCGGCGCGTAGCTGATCGCCAGCCACCGCATATACGTCGGCATGGTCTCGCCGTTGATGCTTTCGACGAACAGTTGGGCGTGCGGAAACGGCGATACCGACGCTGCCGGGCAGATGACCACGTCCACGTCATCGAAATACGCCGTCACCCGCTTGAACAGCTTGTGCTGTTCGACGAAGCCGCGTCCGATCTCCGCGACCGTCAGCTTGAGCCCGCGCTCGGTGTTGTCGATGAGGTTGCGATCGAGCAGATCCCTGTGCTGCGCCAGCTTATCCTGATGCGAGGTGACGAACGCCAAGCCCCGGTGCACTTCGAAGATCTCGTGCACGCCGGAGAAATCCGGCGCTTGGTCCGTCGCGTGATTGAAATGCGACGCAAGCCGCTTGGCCCGCGCGCGGAACACCTCAGCGATGCCTTTGTCGACCGGGCAAATACCGAGATCGGCCGAAAACGCCGCGCGGATGGTGCCGAGATCGACCGGCTGCAGCAGATCGGGGAAATTGAGTGCGTCGGTCGAGGAAAAGGGATCGGCGACGTCGACGTCGAGTTGCGCCTTCAGCAGCAGATAGGCATCTTCGATCGTTCGCCCCATTGGACCGTTGACGCCCCACGGCAACAGGCCGGCGGCGCGATCGGGGCTCGGCACCACGCCGGGCGAGGGACGAAATCCGACCACGCCGCAAAAGCCGGCGGGCGTGCGCAGCGAGCCGCCGTAGTCGGATCCGGTTGCCACCGGCACCTGTCCCAAGGCGAGGGCGACCGCGGCTCCACCCGATGAGCCGGCCGGCGTCAGTTCGGCGTTGAACGGGTTGGTGGTGGCACCATAGACGCGGTTCTTGGTGTTGGCACCGGCACCGAACTCCGGCACGTTGGTCTTGGCGAAGATGTTGGCACCGGCCGCACGCACATTGGCGACCATCGGATCGTCAGCATCAGGCACATGATCCCTGAAGAGAAGCGATCCCCACGTCGAGCGCAGGCCGGCGACCGGGTTCAAGTCCTTGATGGCTGTGGGCAGGCCGTGCAACAGGCCCAAGGCGTCGCCGCGCATTACCTGGGCCTCGGCAGCGGTCGCCTGTTTGCGGGCGAGCCCTTCATCCATCGCAACGATGGCGTTGGCGACCTTGTTGGTGGCTGAAATGCGTGTGAGGCAACTGTCCATCAGTTCGACGGGCGACAGTTTTTTAGACCCGATCAGGCGACGCGCGGCAACGGCTGTGAGATCGCAAGGCTGTGTCATGAAGTGAAATCCTGGGGCGGAACACGTGGTATGCGGCGACGGCGATCGGGCCGCGGCAATCTTATGCGGAAACCGTCACTGCGCACCAGCCCCACTGCCCCAACACACACGGGGCAATGGCACGACCGCAACGGCGATTTTCGTTTATCGCACCGATTGCCGGGCGTCAGGTACCACGCCGGTGCTCCTCAAGGCGCGGCATGATTTCGACGAAATTGCAGGGACGATGCCGGTTGTCCAGCTGCCATCTGAGAATGCCGCTCCAGCCGTCCTTGCACGCCCCCGGCGATCCCGGCAGGCAGAAAATATAGGTGCCATGAGCGAGACCGGCGCAGGCCCGCGACTGGATCGTCGAGGTTTCGATTTTCTGATACGAGAGCATGTGAAAAACGATCGAAAAACCGTCGATTTCCTTTTCAAACAGGGGTTTCAGGGCTTCCGGTGTCACGTCGCGACCGGTGAAGCCGGTACCGCCCGTGGTGATCACGACATCGACCTCGGGATCGGTGATCCAGGCACGCACGCGGGCTTGAATGTCGACCACGTCGTCGCGTGCGATACCCCGGCCAGCCAGCGTGTGGCCATCGTCCTGCAACAGCCTCGCGAGCGTGTCGCCGGACGTGTCGTCTGACGGCGTGCGCGTGTCCGAAACGGTCAGCACGGCGATGCGTACGGGAATGAACGATCGGCTTTCGTCGATACGGGGCATGAGCGGCTCACGGTTCGTTTTTCACGCCACCAGTATCGCAGCTCCCGGTCGCACTGTCATGCGACCCCGGCAAGCGGTCGTGTCTCAGTTTGCATCCTGCCGCCTGCTCTCGACGGACTGCGCCAACCTCCAGTGTCATCCTAGGCACAAGGCGTAGGATGAATAGTGGATACGATGTCGACTTTCTGGTCCTTAAGTTTTGTGCACCAAACGTTGTAATTCAAACTGCGGCACACCGCTTGCCGGGTCGTGTCAGTTTCAAACCCACGCTGCCTTTTGCCTCCCCCTCGACGAGGGGGGTCGGCAGCGGCACCGTTTTTTGCCTTCAAAGAAGCGTTCACCGTGCCGGTTGGGGGTGACTTGGCTGCGTGCTCGCGCTTGAACACCCCCGCCCCAAACGCCAACGGCTTAGCCCGGCCTTGCGATTGAGGAATGCCTTGTGCCGGCCGGTCTAAACCGGTGGCGTTTGGCCCTCCCCCGTCGAAGCAGGGGAGGAAAAAAGTGGTTGGATTTGGTTTCCGTACTGAGACACCACCGGGCAGCCACATCAGCACCGATTGCGCGCGACCAGAATATCGGCAACTCTGACTGATGTCGTGCGGCAGATCCTCAGCGGACCGCCGAACGTGACTGTACCCAGATCCCCGGAGAAAGCCCATGTCCCGCGCCATGCCTCTGGATCGCTGCATCGGGGAGGCGTTGCCGAGTTTTGCCTCTGCCGACGACGTCGCAGCGTTCGAACGCACGCCTTATACCGAACGGATCGCTGCGGCCAGTACGTTCGACGCAATCAAGCTTGGCGCAGTGCATGATCCCGACGCCGTGGCCATCCGATTCCTGCCGACAGCCCATCCCGATGACGCGCCCGTCGTCTTGACCTACCGCCAGCTCATCGAGCGTTCGACACAGGCAGCCAACATGTTGCATGCGCTCGGCGTCGGCCCGACCGATGTGGTTAGCATCCTGTTGCCGTTGCTGCCGCAGGCTTTCATCGCTTTATTCGGCGCTGAAGCTGCCGGCATCGCCAATCCGGTCAACCCGCTGCTGGAGCCGCATCAGATCGCGGAAATTCTGACGGCTGCGGGCACCAAGGTGCTGATCGCGCTCGGCCCCACACCAGGCACAGACATTTGGGAAAAAGTCGCCAAGGTGGCCGATAAAATCCCCACACTGAAGGGCATCGTGCAGGTCGGTGGCGTGAACGGCGACGGAGCCGGCGCATTCGACAAGTTGATCGCTGCCCAGCCCAGCGACCGGCTCATCAGCGGCCGGCAGATTGCCTCAAAAGACATCGCCGCGTATTTCCACACTGGCGGCACCACGGGCACGCCAAAGCTGGTGGTGCACACCCATGCCAATCAGGTTTATCAGGCGTGGGCGTGCAATCTGATGCTGCAGTCCAAGCCTGGTAAAAGCCTGCTTTACGGCATGCCGCTATTTCATGTCGGCGGCTCGCTGACGCAGGCGCTGGCCACTTTGTCGGGCGGGGGCAGTCTGATCGTGCTGTCGCCGGCCGGCTGGCGCAACCCGGCGGCGCTGAAGAATCTATGGCCACTGGTGGAAAAGTTTCGGCCGGAAATTCTCAGTTCGGTGCCAACGGTGCTGGCGGCGGCGCTGTCAGTGCCGGTGGGCAATGCCGATATCTCCAGCCTGAAATACTCAGCCGGCGGCGGTTCGGCGATCCCGGTCGCGGTCGGTAAGGCGCTGCAGGCGAAGTTCAAGACGCCGGTGATCGAAGTGTACGGCATGACGGAAACCGCCAGCGTGCACACCATCGCCTATCTCGACCGTCCCATCCGGCTCGGCTCGGTCGGCCATCCCGTGCCTTACAGCCGGGT
This sequence comes from Hyphomicrobiaceae bacterium, assembly GCA_025350265.1. GTDB lineage: Bacteria > Pseudomonadota > Alphaproteobacteria > Rhizobiales > Hyphomicrobiaceae > JABFRJ01. Next base: position 4,424 of record JANXYD010000105.1, read on the forward strand.
GCGCATCGTCAAGCTGGATGCCGACGATCATTTCGAGCGCGACTGCGCCAGCAACGAAATCGGCGTCGTCGCGATGGCGGGACCGGGGGTGTTCGGCGGATATCTCAACGCAACCCACAACGCCCACGCCTTCATCGAGCCGGGCTGGGTGAATTCCGGCGATCTCGGGCGGCTCGACGATGACGGCTATTTGTGGATTACCGGCCGCGCCAAGGACCTGGTCATTCGCGGCGGCCACAACATCGATCCCGCGCCGATCGAGGAGGTGCTGTTCCAGCATCCG
>JANXYD010000148.1 GCA_025350265.1 Hyphomicrobiaceae bacterium
CTTACGACGCGTAACAACAATGTGGCTATTGGCGACCACGCGATGTCGCTGGCGGACGGCGCGCTCGTTCTCGACAATATTGCGATAGGCCGTGACGCTCTGCGCTACATGACGAACGCGCAAGACAACACAGCGGTAGGTGCTGCAGCGGGGGGAGCGGTGACAACCGGCGCCTATAACTCACTTGTCGGTTGCCTGGCCGGCAAAAGCATTACGACCGGCAGCAATAATCTGGCTTTCGGCTATCAGGCGCTACCATCGTGCACAACAGGCGCAAATAACCTTGCTGTCGGCAACAATCTGGCAGCACTCACCACGGCCAACAACGTGACCGCGGTCGGCGGCGGCGCGGGCAACGCCGTGACGACGGGCGATCAGAGTACGTTTATCGGCAACGGCGCGGGGCCTAACGCCACGACGGGGTTGGCGGGAACGTTTATTGGCTATGGATCGGGCCGGGGCGTCACAACCGGCAACGGCAACACGTTCATGGGAGGCAATTATTCAAACCTTACGGCTGGGCTCACCACCGGCTCATGGAACGTTGTGCTCGGCGCTGCGACCGGCCTGCCGTCCGGGATGGGAAATTCGTTCGCGGTGTTCGACGGGCTTGGCAACATCAAGCAGTTCATCGATGGCAACGGCAACGTCGCCTTCAACTCCCAGGGCTCGTTCGGCGGCGCTAATCGGGCGGTGTTCGTTCCCAACGGCGTGGCGCCCACGGCGAATCCCGTCGGTGGCGGTCTCATCTACGTCGAAGCAGGCGCACTCAAGTTTCGCGGCTCCGGCGGCACCATTACCGTGCTGGGCGCGGCGTGACCGGGCATGCCCTGCCGGCACCCGCCTGACTAGGTTTGCCGGCGCGCGCGGGCCGTTGCAGCGAAACGCCCGTCGCTCGTGAAGACCCTTGCCGTTGGGCGATGCCGCATGCATCGCTTACGGACCGCTTCATCGCCGATACGGAACCGCCAAATTCCGCAAATTTTGTTGCGGGCTGGCATCGGTTCGGGCAGTGACCTACGCGCCGGTCCGCTGCCGCGCCGCTTCCACCTGTCGAGCAACCCACCCGTATGTCCGCTCGATGCCCTTCCGCAGCGGCTCCTTCGGCCGCCACAGCAGCGTCTGCTCGATCAGCGTGTTATCCGAATTGCGCCCGCGCACGCCCAACGGCCCGGGGATGTGCTTGTGGCGTACTTTCTTGCCCGCCACCTCGGCGATCAAACCCACCAACCGGTTGATCGAAACCATTTCATCCGACCCGATGTTCAGCGGCTGGCTGTAGTCCGATCGCATCAGTCGCAGTGAGCCTTCCACGCACTCGTCGATATACAGGAACGACCGCGTCTGCTCGCCGTCGCCCCAGATTTGCACATCGCCACCGTCGCGCGCTTCCGCCACCTTGCGGCACATCGCGGCCGGTGCCTTTTCGCGTCCGTCGTTCCACGCGCCTTCCGGTCCGAAGATGTTGTGATACCGCGCCACCCGCACCTGAAAGCCGTGATTGCGCGCATACGCCCCGTACAGCCGCTCGCTGAACAGCTTCTCCCAGCCGTACTCGCTGTCGGGCGCCGCCGGATACGCATCGCGCTCCGCAAGCCCTGGATTGGCCGTCTGCTGCTGAATGTGGTGCGGGTAGATACACGCCGACGACGAATAGAATATTTTAAAGCAATTGCGCCGCCGGCACGCTTCCAGAATATTCAAATTGATCTGCGCCGAATTGTGCATCACGTCGGCGTCGTTTTCGCCGGTGAAGATATATCCGGCACCGCCCATGTCGGCCGCCAACTGATAAACCTCATCAAACTTCATATCGACCGCGTCTTGCGCCGTCCGCATGTCGCGCAGATCGCCGAGCAAAAAGTCGTCGGCCTCGGTCTCGGCGAAGCGCGGATACTTCATATCGACGCCACGCACCCAGAAGCCGTCCCGCTTTAACCGCTTCACCAGATGCGAGCCGATGAACCCGCCTGCGCCGCAAACCAATGCACGTTTCATCGTATCCACCTATTGTGCATGCGTCGCGTCAACACGAAAAGTGCGTCGCAAAGCCGGTTTTTTGCGGCGCATTCCAGGGTCGTTCCGGTCTTAGTTAAATCTCGCAACGTCCCTAGCTCTTTGTTTTGTCGTGCTTCTTATCGGAAAACCGCTCACACTTTATACGGAAGCACTCTAGTTTCGACGTGATACCACACTTCTCATTCAAGTGACGTCATCAACCCCGGATCAACGGAAACTCTCCAGCGCCGTACGCCGGCTGTCGATCGAGATGCCGTGTGGCAATGGGTCAGGCCGCATCGCAAAATGTGGAACCGATGCTACAGCGTTGCCAAATTCTTCGCGTGCCAGCCTGATAGCACCGGCGTCAACCATCTCGCCATGCATCAAGAGCCCGATCGTCCGGACGACGATTTTCAGATCGAGCAACATAGATGCATGCTTGATGTACCAGAGATCGAGCAACAATTTGTCATCGACCGAAAGCTTACGGCCGCCGTTGACCTGGGCCCAGCCGGTCAAGCCCGGCCGCACCAATAAGCGCGCCGCCGGGCAGGCCGCCTGCTCCGACAACAGCAGCGGGCGCGGACCAATAAACGACATGTCCCCGCGCAATATGTTGAAAAGCTGCGGCAATTCATCCAGCCGCGTCAAACGCAGGATTCGCCCGAATCGCGACATGCGTTCGTCGTCCGGAATGCGCCGGCCCTGCCTGTCATGCGAAGAGAGCATCGTCCGGAATTTGTAAACCCTGAACCTGAGCCCATGCTGCCCCGGCCGGAATTGCCAGAAAAGGACCGGCGCTCCGATGGCGCAGAATACGATCATACCCACGGCAATAAAGGCAATGCCGCTCATCGCCAGTAGCACCGACACCAGGATCGCATCGACGCAGCGCTTCAAGGTCCAGAAAGAGCGACGGCTGCAGGTCTCTAAGGCGTCGAACGAACGGGCTTGCGCCGAAGGATCGGCTTCAGTCAGCGGCGGGACCAGCGACACGACTTTGCCGGCGTGCCGGCGCTCCACGAAGTCGAGCTGCTCGGCGAAGAATTCAACCGTGATATCGGCGCGATTCTCGATCTCGGCGATCGACGCGCGCTGGTCTTGCGAAAGCGTTTCGATATCTGCGGTCACAACCACGCGCTGCACGATCGTACCATGCACCTCCAACATCGACAGCACTTCCGGCAATTTCTCGATATCGCCGAGTACCGGCAAACCGAAAGCCGCGCGGCCAGCCCCGGTGCCGGAACGTTCGGACATGATACCGCAAATAGCAATGCGCTTGGAGGCGTAAGCTTTCGCACATGCAACATAAAGCTCGGACACCGGATTGAGGCCGACCAGCAGGATACAGCTTTCTCCTTCGACGGGCGCAACAGCGTCGACGTACTTCCGCCCGGTCCGGCGGGCACGGTGCATGCGATAGAGGACCCGTGCACCAATCAGAACCGCAGACATCAGCACGGCCTGGATGATCGGCAGCGCGCGTGCGATATTGGCGAGCCGGTCGTAAGAGAACATCGACATAACGGCGCAGACGACGATCGCGACCGATATCGTAACTAGCCGCTTGTAGTCCGACGATCCCGAAAACCGCCAAATCGTCTGCTCGAGACCGGAAAAGTAGATAATCCCGGCCGAAAACAAGACGGTCGCGAGCAAGTACGGCAGAAAAGCGATCGTCTGGGGCCAATTTACATCGAAGTTGCTTCGCAACACGAAGGCCGAAATCGTGGCACCCGCGATGAGGGTAACATCCATCAAGATAAGCAACTTGGACCGCATTCTATCACTCCACGTAGCCAATCCGAAAAACTGTTATACACTCACGGACGGCCATACAAATCGCTTCACGCGCCACGCAATTTTTTCTGTGCTGCACCTGCTTCTTGTTGCATTGCGGCATCACTTA
>JANXYD010000023.1 GCA_025350265.1 Hyphomicrobiaceae bacterium
GCGTCGGCGGCTGACTTCGCGGCAGCAGCGGCCTTCGCATCGGCTTCGGCCTTCGCATCGAGCAAAGCCTTGGCGTCGACGGCAGCCTTCGCATCAGCAGCGGCCTTCGCCTTGACGGCCACGGAACTCAAGCCCAACTTATTATCATCCGACGACTCTTTCTCATCGCAAGACCCGCCACCTTTGCCCGCGGAACCCTTTGACGATCCCTCGTTGTCGTCCGACGAATGAGCGTCGCCCGTCGAACCCTTCGAATCTGAAGAGCCATTCTGGGAAGACTTCGCCGACACGCCCGGGGACTTGTTGTCGTCGCTCACGTTCGTCGGGGTGCTGGTATTCTTTCCGCCGACGGCCGGCTGCGCTTCAGACTTTTGGTCATCGCATTTTTCTTGACTATCAGACATTTCAATCCTCCCATCAGCGCCCAAAATCGCCACCCGCGATCTTCAGACAATCCAATTTCACTTTTGGAATTTGCCACAAAAATCACAAGATAAGATTTTAAAGGCTGGGATATTTTGATAATAGTTATATTCAAATTTGAATTTATATTTAGCGGTCACATTAATAGTTCGACAACCACGCGGGAACCTTCTCAGTCCTCCGCCTTGAACGGTCGTGACAGCAATCCATCCATCGCCGCGTCGACGGTAATTGCACCGCTGCATATGCCGTGCACGGCGGCCGCGATCGGCATGTCCAGGCCGTGCTTTTGCGCCAGAGCCACGACGGCTGCGGCAGTTGCCACGCCCTCCGAGACCGATTTGCGGCTTGCCAGAATATCACTCAGGCGCAGGCCTTCGCCCAAGGCTATGCCCAGGCTCATATTCCGCGATTGCGGACTGCTCGCCGTCAGCAACAGGTCGCCAAACCCGGATAGGCCTTGCATCGTTTCGGCTTGTGCGCCCTGCATCGCACAGAAGCGGCGGAGTTCGGCAAACCCGCGCGTCACGAGTGCCGCATGCGCGCTGGCGCCGAGTTTTTTTCCGACCACGATACCGGCTGCGATCGCCACCACGTTTTTGACCGCCCCGCCGAGTTCGACGCCGGCCATATCGCCGCACCAATAGATCCGGAAATTTCGATATCCCATGGCACCGGCGAGCGCCGCCCCCATGTCGGCGTCCGCGACCGCCAACGTCACGGCCGTAGGCAATCCGCGCACCACATCGGCCGCGAACCCCGGCCCGGAAAGCACCGCGATCGGTGAGCCCGGCACGATGCCACCGACGATGCTGCTCAGCCGCTGCCCGCTCGCCTGCTCGATGCCCTTGGCGCAGATCACGATCGGTACGCTTGGAGCGACATACCGAGCCAACGCCTCAGCCGTTGCACGCGTCGCTTGCGCCGGCGTCACCATCAAGACTAGGTCGGCGCGCGCCACCATACCGAGATCGGTCGTAGCTATCAGTTGTGGATCAAGCGTCACCCCGGGAAGATAGGTGCTGTTGGTATGCCGGTCGTTTATTTCCGCCACCACGGCCGCACTGCGCGCCCACAACGCGACATCGCGTCCAGCCAAACGCAGGGTCTGCGCCAGCGCCGTCCCGAACGCACCACCACCGACCACCGCGATGCGCTTGAAAACATGGTCTTTCAGAACTTCCATTGTCGCGTCCTTCCAGCAAGCGATGCGCGAAATTCCGGCAGCCGGTTTGCAAATGTGTATGCCAGGTATCGCGCCACCAAATCTAACGCCATCCAGATCCGCCGTGCCGGATCCTCGCTCACGCTTTGGCTCCAAGCCGCCCAGCGCCGAGCACCGCCTTCGCGTTGGCGTCCAGCGGCCAGCGCGCGCGCGCAACAATCCCCGGCGCATCGATCAAGCCCCGCGCCAGACGTTCCGCCCCCGTCCAGGCGATCATCGCGCCGTTATCGCCGCACAGCGACACCGGCGGCACATGCAAACCAAATCCGGCTGATTCAGCGACGGTGACTAGGCTGTGACGCAACGCTTGATTGGCCGCAACGCCGCCAGCCACCACGAGATGTCGTCCGGCCGTGTCGCCGAAGACTGCAGCGGTCATATCGAAGGCCCGGCGCACACGATCGGCAACGCTCCCGGCAACTGCCACTTGGAAGTCCGCGCAGAGATCGGCGATATCCTGGTCGCTGACAGGGGCAGCCGCCTGCGCTGCCAATCGGATTGCATTCTTGAGCCCGGAAAACGAAAAATTCGGCTCCGGTCGGCCGCGCATCGGCATCGGCAAATTGAAGCGCCCAGGCCGTCCCGCCCGCGCCGCATGCTCGACGGCTGGACCACCGGGCACGCCTAACCCGAGCAATTTCGCGGTTTTATCGAACGCCTCGCCCAACGCGTCGTCGATGGTCGAGCCAAGCCGCGTGTAGCGCCCGACGTCGTGCACTGCCAGCAATTGGGTATGCCCGCCCGAAACCAGCAACAGCAGATACGGCGGTTTCAGCCCTTCCGTCAGCCCCACCGTCAACGCGTGCGCTTCCAGATGATTGACCGCCGACAATGGAAGTTTGTGCACGCGCGCAATGACCTCCGCCGTCACCACCCCCACCATCAGCCCACCGATCAGCCCCGGCCCGGCCGTCACCGCAATGCCGTCGAGATCGCCGAACTGAACCCCGGCCGTGGCCATCGCCTCCCGCACGATCTCGTCGAGACATTCCACATGCGCCCTCGCCGCAAGCTCCGGCACCACGCCGCCGAACGCGCGATGCCGCTCCCATTGCGCTCGCACGACATTGGACAGAATGCGCCCGCGCCCATCCGGCGTACGCTCCACCACCGCCGCCGCGGTTTCATCGCAACTCGTCTCGATGCCCAGAATGCGTGTCGTACCTGTCACGGTCATATCGATGTCACATCCTTTGCATGGGCTGGGCGTAGCATCACCGTGCGCTCAACGCCACGCCATCGCGCACGCCGATTTCCGCGACCACCGGCAGATGATCCGATCCCGTAGCACGACCGATACCGGAGCGAAGGGTCACCAGATCGGGCGACACCAGTATATTGTCGAGCGCCACTTGTGGCAGCCGCACCGGATACGCCGGCCACGTCGGCAACAGCCGCGCGAGCGGTGTCAGCCCCGTCACCTCGACCAGATCGCGAAACGACCTCGACCATGGCCCTGCATTGAAATCTCCAGCCACGATCAGCGGACCTTTGGTCTGCGCCACCAATCCGCCCAGCGCTCGCATCTGTTTTGCATGGACCCACGGATTGCGCGTTGGCCGGTGCACATGGGTGCCCACCACCGTCACCTGCCCGAGACCACGCGCGGTCGCATCGATCCGTGCCCACGCGATCGGCGGCACCAGATAGCGGTTGCGTGCGGCCGCCCCCGCCAGGAACGGCAATTGCGACAGGATCGCCATCGCACAGACCTTTTGCTCCGCGCACGATATTTGATACGGAAACAACGATTTCAGTCGCCTGAGCATCGCGACCTTGCCCGGATCGGCTTCCGCCAGCACGATCACATCTGCACCCGTTTGGCGGAGCGCGCGTTCCAAGCGCTCAAGATCGGTATTTTCATCCCACGCGTTCAGCGCATAAACGCGCAGATGATCACGCGCTGCGGCATCGACCGTGGTCGGCCATTGCGGCCCGCTCCAAAGCACCGCGATCAACGCATGCCCTCCGATGGCCAGCGCGACACTTGCAGCAGCCAGCGCCACCGCCCAGCGCTGAAACCGCAATGCCAGCAGTGCTGCGATGCTACCGATCAGGATATGCCCGGTCAGTGGCGTGATCATATCGGCCGCATCTGGCCATTGCCCCACCGGCAACACGTACGCCGCCCCGGCCACCAACAAAGCCAGCGCTGAAGCCGACGCCGCACAATAGGCGACCCACATCTGCAAATGGCTGCAACGTGCGGAGCGCACAACTTGACGCATGGGCTTGCGTGGACCTACCGTTCGGGAATTCATCAACAGGCTACAAAGTCCTGTCGTTCCGGGGGGGTGTATCGCATGCGCATCAAAGCTTCAATGCAGGCCATTTTGAGCCTGTTCGCAGTCCTTGCGTTGACCTTCGGCCTCAGCGGGACGACACACGCGCAAGATCGCAACGTGCCCAAATTCCGCGTCGACGCATTGTGGCCAAAACCGCTGCCCGAGAATTGGATCTTAGGCCAGGTGGCCGGCATAGCCGTCGACAACGACGACAACATCTGGATCATCCATCGCCCCGGCACGCAGCTCGACGACGAGAAGGGAGCGCTGCAAAATCCGCCTGCCACCAAGTGCTGCAAAGCAGCCCCACCCGTGCTTCAGTTCGACCAGTCAGGCAAACTTTTACGCAGTTGGGGCGGCCCCGGCAACGGTTATGATTGGCCCAAGAACGAGCACGGCATCCACATCGACAAGGCAGGCAACGTCTGGCTCGCCGGCAACGACAAGGACGACCACCAGATCCTGAAATTCACGAAGGACGGCAAGTTCCTGATGCAGATCGGCAAGCCGAAGGCCACCGCCGGTTCCAACAGTCATGATCAGTTGGGCCGCCCCGCCCACATGCTGACTGACGATGCGGCCGGCGAACTCTACGTCGCTGACGGCTATCAGAACCGCCGCGTCATCGTGTTCGACATGAAGACTGGCGCCTACAAGCGCCATTGGGGCGCATACGGCACCAAAGAGGCCACCGACGAGAAATTGCCGGCCTACAGCCCGAAAGCGATCCTGTCGAAATCGTTCGGCAACCCCGTACACTGCGTCCGCATCTCCAACGACGGCCTCGTCTACGTTTGCGACCGCACCAACGACCGCATCCAGGTGTTCAAGAAGGACGGCACGTTCGTTACCGAGTTCCGCGTCGAACCCGAAACCCTGCAGAACGGCTCAGTGTGGGACCTGGTGTTGTCGCGCGATGCCGCGCAGCGTTACATTTTCATTGCTGACGGTGCCAACGACCAGATCGTCACCATCGACCGCAAGTCGGGCAAGCCGGTAACCACGTGGGGTCGAGGCGGCCGCAGCGCCGGCCAGTTCATCTGGGTCCACAACATGGCCATCGACAGCCGCGGCAACCTTTTCACCGCCGAAGTCGGCTACGGCCGCCGCGCGCAAAAGTTTACGAAGGTAGAGTGAGGAATTCCGGGGCAGGTCGCAGTCTTCACGCAGCCGCCCCCTTCCCACCGCCACCACACGCGCTATGCTGTCGACCAACGTGATCCACCACGCCTGGGACATCAGCATCATGGCCAAGAAACCATCGCAATCTACCTCCACGACACCCGCGCGCAAAATGCGTTCGGCGGCCTGGTACGACAACCCCGACAACCCCGAGATGACCGCGCTCTACCTTGAGCGCATGATGAACTACGGGCTGACATTGGAGGAACTGCAGTCGGGCAAGCCGATGATCGGCATCGCGCAGTCGGGGTCCGATCTTGCGCCGTGCAATCGCCATCACATCAACCTGGCCCACCGCATCCGCGAAGGCATCCGCGAAGCCGGCGGTATCGCCTTCGAATTCCCCGTGCATCCGATCCAGGAAACCGGCAAGCGTCCCACCGCCAGCCTCGACCGCAACCTGCAATATCTCGGCCTCGTCGAGGTGTTGTATGGCTATCCGCTCGATGGCGTCGTGCTGACAACGGGTTGCGACAAGACCACGCCGGCACAGATCATGGCGGCGGCGACCGTCGACATTCCCGCCATCGTGCTGTCCGGCGGACCGATGCTGAACGGCTGGCATCGCGGCAACCGTACCGGATCCGGCACCATCGTGTGGACGGCGCGCGAGATGATGGCGAGAGGCGAAATCGACGCCAAAGGGTTCACCGAACTCGTCGCCTCGTCGGCCCCATCGGCTGGGCACTGTAACACCATGGGCACGGCGTCCACCATGAACAGCCTGGCCGAAGCACTCGGCATGAGCCTGACCGGCTGCGCTGCGATCCCCGCGCCGCACCGCGACCGCGAGCGCATGGCGTATCTCACCGGCAAGCGCATTGTCGAAATGGTGCACGAAGATTTGAAGCCGTCGCAGATCCTCACGCGAGCGGCGTTCGAGAACGCAATCGTCGTCAATTCCGCGATCGGTGGGTCGACCAACGCGCCGATCCACCTGAACGCGATCGCAGCCCACATTGGCGTTGAACTCGACAACGACGATTGGGAGAAGATCGGCTACGACGTGCCGCTGCTGGTCAATATGCAGCCGGCGGGAGAGTACCTCGGCGAAGAGTTTTTTCGCGCCGGTGGCGTGCCCGCCGTGGTGGCCGAACTGATCGGCGAGGGTAAGATCAACAAGACCGCGCTCACCGTGAACGGCCGCACACTTTACGACAACTGCAAGGGCAGACTGACCGAGGATCGCCTCGTCATCAAGGCCTTCGACGCGCCGATGAAGCCGTCGGCCGGCTTCCTGAACTTCAAAGGCAACCTGTTCGACAGCGCCATCATGAAGGCCTCGGTAATCTCCGAGGAATTCCGCAAGCGTTACTTGTCGAACCCGAAAGACCCGATGGCGTTCGAAGGCCGCGCCATCGTGTTCGACGGACCAGAAGATTATCACAAGCGCATCGACGATCCGAAGCTGCAGATCGACGAGCACTGCCTGCTGTTCATGCGCGGCACCGGCCCCGTCGGCTATCCCGGCGCCGCCGAAGTAGTCAACATGCGCGCGCCGGATTATCTTTTGAAAAAGGGCATCAACGCGCTGCCGTGCATCGGTGATGGTCGCCAGTCCGGCACATCCGGATCGCCCTCTATCCTCAATGCATCACCGGAAGCGGCCACCGGCGGCGGCCTCGCCATCCTGAAAACCGGCGACAAGGTCCGCATCGATCTCAAGAAACGTACCGCCGACATGCTGATTTCCGACGCCGAGATCAAGCAGCGTTACGCCGCGTTGGCCAAAGCCGGCGGCTACAAATATCCGGCGAGCCAAACGCCATGGCAGGAAATCCAGCGCGGCATCGTCGACGAGTTGTCCAACGGCATGGTGCTGAAACCGGCGGTGAAATTCCAGAAGGTCGCGGCCAGGATGGGCATACCCCGAGACAATCATTGAAGCCAGACACGTGTCACACGACTGTCGTCAATCGCTGGTCAAGGTGGCTCTTGAACTCTGATAGGCACCGGATCGTGACGCCGTCATTTCATTGCGTTGCCGACCGTGTTGCCGACGTTATCCCAGACGGTCCTGGTCGACGTGCCCACCGCATTCATCGAGACCACGCAGGCCGCCGCGATCATCGTCAGCATCAGCCCGTATTCGATCGCCGTCGCGCCGCGATCGTCGCGTCCGAAACGTCGCAACAGCGCGCGTAGGTGCATCAAGCGACGTGCCGTCAGATCTCGCATGCTCGCGTCCATCGCAACGCCCCCGTCGCCGTTTCAACCGTCCGGTTACAGCAGGTCACGCAACATCGCCTGCAACGGAATATCGGCAGGAGGCATTTCGTAATCGCCTAAACGAACCGCACGCACCCAGGTAATCTCCTGACCTTCGCGCGGGTCTACCTCGCCCTCCCACTTCCGACAGATGAAGAGGGGCATCAGCAGATGAAACGTCTCATAGGCATGGCTGGCGAATGTGAAGGGGGCTAGACAGGCCGGCTTGACGATGATCCCCAGCTCTTCCTCGAGCTCTCGGATCAGCGCTGTCTCCGGCGTTTCGCCCACTTCCACCTTGCCGCCCGGAAACTCCCAGAGCCCCGCGAGCGACCGCCCGGGAGGGCGTTTCGCAATCAGCACACGCCCGTCGACATCGACCAGCGCGCAGGCCACGACAAGAACCGTCTTGATGCCCGTGCTCATGTCAGCATCTCAGCCAATCGTTAATTTAGCTCTTCGGGCATGTCCGAAAACTTGCGATTTGCATGTCTTTTTTCAGCGCAATTGCCTCAACTCCGGTAATCGGCATTAATGGAAACATAATCGTGCGTGAGGTCGCAGGTCCATACCGTGGCGGCTCCCCCGCCGATGCCGACATCGATGCGAATAACGATTTCCGCATTCTTCATATAGCCGGCGGCGGTTGCCTCGACATAGTCGGCCGCCCGCTCGCCATTGCGCGCGACGCAGTGTGGCCCAAACCAGATCGACAGCTTATCGCGATCGGCGGCCTCGCCGCTTTTGCCCACCGCCATTACCACGCGGCCCCAGTTCGGATCTTCGCCCGCGATCGCCGTTTTGAGGATCAGTGAGTTGGCGCACGAAAATCCAATGCGCCGCGCCGCCTGATCGCTCTCGGCACCCCACACCTGGAACGTGACGAACTTCGTCAGCCCCTCGCCGTCTTTCACCACCTGCAGCGCGAGATCGTGCATGAGACTGCGCAGCGCGCCTGCAAACGCGCCGCAATTAGCGTCCGCCATATTATCGGCGATGACAGGCGCGCCGCGCTTGGCCGCAGCCCCGGTGGCGAACACCAGCAGCGTGTCGCTGGTGGACGTATCGCCGTCCACCGTGATGCAGTTGAACGTTTGATCCGAAATCGCCGACACGAGGCGTTGCAGCAGCGGCTGCGCGATAGCGGCATCGGTGAAAATAAAACACAGCATCGTCGCCATGTCCGGCTGAATCATGCCGGCCCCTTTGCAGAAGCCGTTGATCCGCACGTCCGTGTCACCGATCTTGACTGTGCGCGTCGCCAGCTTCGGATAGGTATCCGTGGTCATGATCGCGCGCGCGGCGGCTTCGGTCGCGTCGGCTTTGCCGGACTTGGCCATATCGGCCAGCAGATGCGCGAACACCGACGCATCCATCGGTTCGCCGATCACCCCGGTCGAGGCGATGTAGACCTCATGTTCCGCTGCAGCAGCAGCGCTTGCCGCATGCTTCGCCGTCAATGTCACCGCGTCCCGCCCGCGCTGACCGGTGAAAGTATTGGCGTTGCCGGAGTTGACGACCAAGGCGCGCGCAGTACCATGGCTGAGGCTCTCGCGGCACCACGTCACAGCGGCCGATGCCGTTTTCGAGCGCGTGAGAACGCCGCCAACGACAGTTCCCGGATCGAACGTCGCCAGCATCAGATCGGTGCGCCCTTTGTAGCGGATGCCGGCTTCCGCCGTGGCAAATCGTACGCCCTCGATCACCGGCATGACCGGCAAGTTCTTGGGCTGAAACGGCGAGGGTTTTACGGTCGTAGCCATGGCGGCGCCTCGAGGTTAATCGTAGGGCGCAATAGCTCTTCAGCATATTGCGCCGATGCTCAGTGGGGTGGTGCGATACGCCAAAGGGTTATTGCACCCTACACAGGTTCTTTTCCCGGAACGGGTGCCGAGATTGGCTTACATACCCGGCACGGGACCCATGAAGTCGCGCTTTCCGATATCGACGCCGTTGGCACGCAAAATCGAATAAGCGGCGGCGGCGTGGAAATAGAAGTTCGGCATGCCGAACATCAACAGATAAGCCTGCCCCTTGAATGTCATCGGGTTGCCGCCGACTTTCAGCGTGATCTCGCGGCCCTCGGTGCCGTCGATGTCGGCTGGCTTGAAACCTTCGACAAAAGCGATGGTCTTGGCGATCCGCGCCTTCAATTCCGGGATCGACTTTTCTCCGTCTTCCCACGCCGGCACGTCAACGCCGGCCAGCCGCGCCGTGACGCCTTTGGCGAAATCGCAGGCGATCTGCACCTGTCGTGCCAACGGAAACATGTCGGCAATCAGCCGCGCACTCGTGAACGCCAGTGGATCGGATTTCTTGGCCGTGCAATGCGCCTCGGCTTTGTCGAGCACGCCCGACAAACCTTTCAAGAATTGCACGAACACCGGCACGGATGCCTGATACATGGTGATGGACATGATCGATATCTTCCCTTGGCAAAAACGCTGACGGCACTGCTACTGCATTTGCCCGGCTTTTACCATCGCCCTACTTCGCATCCGCCTGCTTGATGCCGGCGGCCTCGATGAGCTTGGTGATGCGATCAAAGTCCTTGGCAAACAACTCGGCATGCGCGGCCACGTTCCGTTGCGCCTTTGGATACACGACCGTGCCGACCGAGGCGAACTTCGCTTGCACCTCGGGATCATCCAACGCCGCAGCCAACTCGGCATTCAACTTCGCAATGACGGCGTCTGGCGTCTCCTTCGGCGCGTAGATCCCGTGCCAAACATTGAACGATACCTCGGCAATGCCGACCTCCGTCGTCGTCGGCACGTCCGGAATGGCCTGACTGCGCTCCGGCGACGTCACCGCGAACGCCTTGATCGTGCCCGCCTGCACTTGCGGCACGGAACTCGTCGACTGGTCGCAGACCAGATCAATCTGCCCGCTGATCAGGTCATTGAGCGCCGGGGCGGACCCACGGTAGGCGACATATGTGAATTTGGTGCCGAGCGTCTGCGCCAGCTGCACTTCGCACAGATGCGAATTGGAGCCTGCACCCGCATGCCCGACCGTCACCTTCTCGCCGTTGGCCTTGAGCCATTGGAACAGCTCCGCGGCCGTTTTGACCGGCAACGTTTTGCGCGTGACGAGCACCATCGGCCCGGTATTGACCAGGCCCACGGGCGCAAAGGCCGTCCGCGTATCGAAGCGCAAGTTCGAGTAGAGGCTGGGTGCCGCCACCAGCGCCAGATGATGCAAAAGCAGCGTGTAGCCGTCCGGTGCGCTCTTGGCGACCTTGTCGGACGCGATCGTGCCGCCAGCACCTGACGCGGCATCGACCAGGAAAGGCTGCCCGGTGGTACGCCCTAAATGCTCGCCGAGAATGCGGGCGATGACATCGGTGGGTCCGCCGGCTGCATACGGCACGGTGATGGTGACTTGGCGGGCGGGAAACGTCTCTGCTGCCGACGAAGGGGTGATAACAGCCATTGAAAGCAGCGCTGCGACTGCGCCGATCACTCGGGGGACACGTGATAGTTGCGAGGTCGCCTGCATGCTGAACTCCGTACCGGGGGTAAACGTGGCCGCACCCTAATGGGGTTCCGGGAAAAGTGTGAGGGGTTTTCCCAAAGCGCCGCACGACAACCAAGATGAGTGCCTTGGCCCATTGGCAAGGGCCGACATGCGCTCTTGACGCCACCGGCCGCCCGCGCGCAAAACCGGGCAAAGCTCGGCCCGGCCAAGCACGACCCGCACAAGGAACAGCACCGTGAAACATGTCTTGCTCACCGGCGCCGGCGGCGATGTCGGAACGCGCATAACGCCCTTGTTGAAGGCAATCTATCCCGGCCTCGTCCTCTCGGACATGTTGCCCATTCCCAATCCACACGCGTTGCCGTTCCGACAAGCCGAACTGACCGACACGGCGGCGGTCGAGGCGGCCGTGGACGGCATCGACGGCATCGTCCATCTCGGTGGCTACTCGGTGGAGGGATCGTGGCAGACCATCCTCGATGCCAACATCATCGGCTGCTACAATATGTTCGAAGCCGCGCGCAAGGCAGGCGCCAGGCGCATTATATTCGCCTCGTCCAATCACGCGGTCGGGTTCTACAGCCGCGACGAGACAATACCCGCCGAAGCACCGCCCTTGCCCGATAGCCGCTATGGCGTTTCCAAAGCCTTCGGCGAAGCGCTCGGTGCGATGTATGCCATGAAACACGGCATCGGCGTCACGTCGCTGCGGATCGGCAACGTCGGCGAAGTGCCGCTGGATGTGCGCCGCCTGTCGATCATGCTGCACCAGGAAGACCTCGTGCAATTGATCCGCATCGGCCTGGAGCATCCCGACATCGTCAACGAGGTATTCTACGGCATCTCCGGCAATACCCGCGCCTGGTACGACAATTCACGCGCCGAAAAATTCGGCTACCGCCCCAAGCACGACGCCGAAACCCAAGCGGCGCACGCCGAAGCCGAACAAAACCGTTTGCCATCAAACGCCATAGCGGACGCCTATCAAGGCGGTGCATTTTGCGCCATCGAACACGACGCCGACATGGCCGACATCACCGACAAACTCGACCGCACCATGGATTTCAGCGGCTGACGCACACCTAAGGACAGCCCTCCCCCAATACGCAGGAGCAGATCCATGGACGCGACCACGCTTAAGACACTGCAAGCCCCGCTCAAGCAACACTACCGCGACCAGCCCGACGCAGCCGTCGTGACGCTGCGCGCGGTCGGAATCCTCGGCGAAGGGGTGACGTGCTCGGTCGCCACCGGCCAGGCGCTGGTGCACGCCGGACTGCACCCCGCGACCGGCGGCAACGGCATGAGCGCCTGCTCGGGCGACATGCTGCTGCAGGCGCTCGTGGCCTGCGCCGGCGTGACGCTGAATGCCGTCGCCACCGCGCTGGAATTGAAGGTTCGTGACGCGAAGATCTCCGCCGAAGGCGATCTCGATTTTCGCGGCACGCTGGGTGTGGCCAAGGACGCCGCCGTCGGCTTTCGCGACATCCGGTTGAACTTCGACATCGACGGCGATTTGACGGACGAGCAACGCGCCACGCTGATGAAGCTCACGGAACGCTATTGCGTCGTCTACCAAACGCTGCGCGCAGCCCCCGCCATCGCCGTGACTAGCCAGGTCGGCGGCGCGGGCTGAGCGAGCAGGACGTCACGCGCTGCGATATAATTTGGTCATCGAGAATTCGCGGTGTCCCAAGGCTTCGGCAGCAGTCAAACGCCCGTTGCTGGTGCGAATGACCATGTCGATCAGTGCGTCGCCTGCGGTGTCGAGCGTCTGGTCGCGACGCAATATCCCGGTGACGTCGACGTCGATATGCTCGGCCATGGTGCGCAGCGTCTTCGGATTGCCCGAAATCTTGATGACGGGCACGATCGGGTTGCCGATGACGTTGCCCTGCCCAGTCGGAAAAGTGTGCACGACATAGCCACCGGCTGCCATCAAGGTTACGCACTCCGCCGCCGCCGAGGAGGTGTCCATGTAATAAAGTCCCGGACCTTTGGCTGGCGCTTCAGCAGGCTCCAGCGCGTCGATGAATTTGCAGGTACGGCCAATCTTCTCGAGGTTGCCCATGGCTTTTTCCTCGATCGAAGTCAGGCCGCCAGCGATGTTGCCCTTGGTCGGCTGGCTGTCTGAGAGATCGTTGGTCTTGTGGGCTTCGATGACGTCGTCTTGATACGCTTTCCACATTTTGTACCACTTTTCGGCGATCTCCGCGTTGATCGCGCGGGCCTTGCAGAGATGCTCGGCACCAGTGATTTCGCTGGTTTCGCCGAACACGCCATAGATTTTCTGCGGGATCAGCTTGTCGTACATGTTGCCGACGGTGGGACATGAAGCGAGGCCGGTGGTGGTGTCGCTCTCGCCGCACTTGGTGGAAACCCACAGGTCCGCGATCCCGCACTCTTCGCGCTTCAGTTCGGACGCCCACTGCACGAAGTCCTTGGCCTTGTACGAGGCCTTGGCAATAGTGGCGATGTCGCCATGCCCCTCGATGCCGAAGCCGATGACCGGCTTGCCAGTTTTGGCGATGCCGTCGACGACGATCTTGGTCCACTGATCCTCGATGCCGACGACGACCACGGCTGCGACGTTGGGGTTGGACCCAGTGCCGATCAGCGTGCGAAAGTGGAGATCGAGGTCGGCACCGAACTGCAGTCGGCCGTAAGCATGCGGGATTGCCATCGTGCCCTTGATGTTGTTGGCGATGGCCTCGCAGACGCTGTTGGAAAGATCGTCAAGCGGCAATATCAGGACATGGTTGCGCACGCCGACGCGGCCGTTCTCGCGCCGCCAGCCATGGAACGAGAGGTTGGCATGTGACTTGGTTTTAGTTGGTTTGGCCGTGGATTTGGTAGGCATGGGTTGGGTGCTCGGGTGGGGAAGTTGTGACTATCGCTTCAGGACTTCGGTTCTAACGCTCAGGCGACGCGCGCGAGCCGAACAAACCCAGCCGCTCGACGCGGTTGCCGTATCGTTTGGTGAGCGCGGGGCGAAATCTTGTTAGCACTGGATCGGCGATTACCATGGCAGCCATTGCAGGCTGGGTGGAGAGGAAAAGATCGATCACCAGCGCTTGGTTTTCATGTTCTGGGTGTGGACGTGGTCGCCGCGCTTGGCGTCGGCTTTGATGACGCCGACATCCTCGCCGTACTTGATGACCGTGTCGCCCTTCTTGAGATCTTTCAGTGCGACTTTGTGCCCAACGGGAATATCGTGATTGGCGGTCGCTTCGGTCGACGCATCCGTTTCCGTGATCACGCCTTGCATCTTGGTGCCGGCACGCAAATCCTCGACAACGACGACGCCGACATTGTCCTTCGGACTGTGAACGAGAAAGTGCGGCATGTTCTTGAGCATGGCGTTGCAGTCCTGCGGGGAGCGACCAAATGGAGACGGTCACACGATAGTCGATAAGTCACGCCTGGGGAAGCTGCAGGCACGCAATTGCCGCCTGCACCCCGAAGTCGCACTTATCGGGCTTCAGTCAAATGAGGTATCATTGCCGCCGGCGCTTTGCAGTTGGTGTTCGATGCGGGCTTGTTCGAGGTCGAGTTCGCGTTCGATGCGGCGTCGCGCCTCATCGGTAAGATGATCTGAGGCATAGACGCGGGCGATGGCTGCACGCTCTGCGGCAACGACGCGAAACTCAAGCGCGCTGGCATCGGCGACCGGATTGATCTCGGTCGATTGATCGGCGGTGGCCAGCAGATTTTGATGCCGGTCCGAATGCCGCCGCCGCAGGGACACGACATGGCCGGCCACCGTTCCGTCGTGGCCAGCCTGATCGATGGCGGCGAGCGCCGCCTTGACGCCCTCGATGCGGGCCATCTGCTCGTCCTGCTTGGCTTGGACTCGTTCGGCACGGCCACTGCGCGCGAGGCCTGAGCACTCGATCACCCACGGCAACACCGCGCTGAACCCGCCGAGTGTAATCAGGATGACCAGGAACGTCGTGAACAGAACCAGGTCGCGATCGGGAAAAGCGTGGCCGCCGAGACTGACGGGGATGGAGAGCGCGGCGGCGAGGCTGACCACGCCGCGTAGACCGGCAAAGCTGATCAACAGCGGATAGCGCCAATCGGGTGCCGGATCACGACGGCGAATGGCGGGTATGAGACGCGGCAGATACGTGGCCGGAAAAACCCAGACGAAGCGGACGACGATCACGGTCAGGCAAATCAGAATGCCAGAGCCGAACAGCCGCGCCGACGTCGACGCATTCAGTGCTTCTGCGATACGGCTCGCCTGCAAGCCGGTGAGCAGAAACACCAACGCCTCGATGCACCAAATCAGCAAGCCCCAGATAAAGAAACCCTGCAAGCGCGTGGCCGGCCGGATCATGCGCGGACCGTTCCACGACACGTAGAGTCCGGCAGCGACGCAGGCGATGACGCCCGAGCCGTTCAGTGCGTGCGGCACCCAGAACGCGATGAACGGCGTCGCCAGCGCCAACAGCAGCTCCGCTTGCGGGTCGGCGGCTTTGTAGCGCAGCCACAGCACGAACCAGCCGAGCGCTACGCCGTAGCCAACCTCGCCGACGCCGATCAGCACGAAGCGCTGTACCGCATCGCCGAGCGAGAAACCGCCGGTAGCGACGGCACCGAGCGCGATCGACAGGATGACGAGCGCCGTCGCATCGTTGACCAAGCCCTCGCCCTCGATGATGATGGACAACCGATGCGGCAATCCGAGCCGCCGCGCGATCGCCATCGGCGCGACCGCATCGGGCGGCGAAACGATCGCGCCGAGCACGAAACCCACAGCCCACGGCAAACCGAAAATGACGTGCGCGACGGCGGCGACGGCAAGCGCCGTAAACAGCACGCACCCGATCGCCAACAACAATATCGGACGCAAATTTGTGCGAAAACCGGGCCAGCTCATGCCGACGCCCGACGAATACAGCAGCGGCGGCAGCAACAACCGGAGCACCAGATCAGGGTCGAGACTGACCGACGGCAGTCCTGGAACGAACGACACCCCGACGCCCACCGCCAGCATGATGATCGGCAACGGCAGCAGATAGCGTCGCGCGACGACGCTAAACCCAGCGATCAACAGGACCAGTACCAAAGAGAATGGAAGAAGCTGATCCTGCATCGATCAAATTGCCATGACGACGGCGCTCACGCCGCCTGCTTAATGGCGACGCCGTTGACCACCAACGTTCCGTCGCGAACCGTCAAAGCCGCGGTCTGCCCGTCGAGCAGATGACCGGACAAAATCTGCTCGGCCAGCGGGTCCTGCACCGTTTTCTGGATGACGCGCTTCAATGGCCGCGCACCATACGCAGGATCGTAACCGCGATTGGCGAGCCAGGTGCGGGCCGCATCGTCCAGCGTCAGCGTGATCTTGCGATCCA
>JANXYD010000027.1 GCA_025350265.1 Hyphomicrobiaceae bacterium
GCAGCGCTCGACAGCGAGAACGGCAAGGCCGTCATGGCACTGCTTGCCGAAGCGGCAAAAGACCCCACCCGAGCCGTGCTGGCAGTCACCCACGATCATCGCACGCTCGCCTACGCCGACCGCATCATCTCCATCGAAGACGGCCGCATCGCCAGCGATGAGCGACCCAAGCAGGCAGCAACCAAATCGAAAAAAAGAAGCATCAGCAACGCTCCCGACGCGCCACCCAAGGCCCACAAATCTCGCAAAACCACGGCCATCACCAAGTCAACCATCTGCAAAGGGATCTCATCCAATGTTTAAATCAATCGCCGTATTGTGTGCCGCTGGCACGGTCGGCCTTGCCGGTTTTGGGGGCTACGTCCTCGCGGCTCGGCCACTCCCAATCCCTACCGCCGAGACCCAAGGCGCTTCGGCACTGAAGGTCCCGGCCTGGATCATCGCATCCATCGGCCGCACCGAGCCTAAAAGCGGTGAAATTCGTATTACGCCGACGGTGCCGGGGCGGATCGCGCAAAGCTTCGTGCACGCCAACGACAAGGTCGAGGAAGGCGATGTCTTGCTCCGGCTCGAAGACGACGAGGCACGCTATCGCCTGGTCTCCGCTGAAGCCGAGGCAGCCGTTCGTCGCCGCGAGCGCGACGCCCAGCCAGTCACTGTTGGCCGCGAGGAGGTCAAGCGGATCGAGGATAACCTTTACTCCTCCGAACGGAGCTTGACTGGAGCCCGATTCGAACTCGACTTCGTGCTCGCCGCCAGGCGCACGGGGGGCACCGACAATCAGCTGGCATCGGCCCGCAAACGCCTCGTCGAGGCTCGCGAGCGTGTGCAGCGCGATCGGACGGCGCTCGGGCTCGCCCTCGCCAAGCCTGGCCTGGCTGCACCAAACCGGCTCGAGGCCGCCTTCACTGCAGCGCGCGCCGAGGTCTCGGTCGCCGAGACGATGCTCGATAAAACGCGCATCCGGGCACCGTCCGGGGGCACGATTCTGCAGCTGACGGGCAAGGTCGGCGAAATGATCGGTCCGTCCGTGGAGCATCCATTGCTCGTGATGGGCGATCTCTCGGCAATGCGTGTGATCGCCGAAGTCGACGAGACGGACGTCGCCAAGGTGCGGTTGGGCCAAACCGTTTTTGTCCGTAGCGATACGTACCCCGGCAGAGATTTTGACGGCAAGGTTACAGCGGTCGCGCCGTCTCTGGGCCAACCCCGCATCGGCCAACGCGGACCGCGCCGGCCGACCGACGTCGAAGTGCTCGAAGTCACCATTTTACTCGATGGTACGGTGCCATTGCTAACCGGCATGAGAACGGAGGTTTTCTTTCGTTAAGTTAATAACTCTCCTGCCCCCCAACTGACGGCCCCTTGCAGGGCCGTTTTTTTGTTCTCAGCAATAGACGATTGAATCTACGATCAATAATTATTCGTATATTTTTCTTTCGATTATTTTGCACTTGTTTCGCACGGAACAGTGAAGCCCATCGGATGCAGGCATAGTCTGATTGTCGAACGCAGAAGACGTCGTGCCCCCCCAAACAGCCGCATCCAATGGAGACCAAAATGCAACCGATCGCCAGCCTGATGCATGCCTTGTCGAAGCCCGACGACTACGTTTTTTCCTGGCGCAACGGCGAGCTTTGCATCGAGGCAAAGCCGCAGAACAATCTAGCCGCCGCAATCGACGACGCGGAGACGGCGTATCAAGCCATCCAGCAAACTTCGATCAACATCTTCTACGCTCCCGCCTGAAGCCAAAAAGTCACCTCACCTCAATGAAACCAGGATCATCTCCATGCACACAGTTATCAAGAATTCGCTGACAGCGCTCGCCTTTTGCGCAACCCTCGGCGGCGCTTCACTGGCCATCGCTGGCGGACAACCCACCGGTATATGGCTCGACCATACCGGTCGTGGCGCAGTTCAAATCACCGATTGCGGTGGCAATCTGTGCGGTCGCATCGTCTGGACCAAGGACAGCAACAATGCCGGCGTCTGCGGCAAGCAGGTGATCGGCAATGCCAAACCAATCGCTGGCGGCAAGTGGGACGGCGGCTGGATCCTGGATGTCGACGAGGATCGAAAATATCAAGTCGAGATCGCGCCGTTGAGTAATGGCAATTTGCAGGTCACCGGGTATTTGGGTTCCAAACTCCTCAGCGAAACCATGATCTGGACGCGCGCGCCGGCCGACACCAAGACGTGCGCCTGACAAGCTCATCGCCGACATTTGCGATCGTCCCCGTTGCTGAAAGCGACGGGGACGATGTCGTTTTAAAATAGGCTCAGTGTTTAATCCGTCGCTAGACATGCGAATTGGTCGGCAATGATTATTGTAATATGCGTTGTTCTTGTTCCAATCGGAACAGCGCTGACTGCATGCCCCCGCTAGTTTTCATCAATCGAAGGGTTCAGCCAAGCGGAGCGCGTCATGACACAGCAAAGCACCACTTACCGACTAGCAGGCGGGCGGACGGGCGTTTTGCTGATCCATGGCATGTGCGGCACGCCGGCGGAAATGCGGTTCGTCGCCAACGGCCTCGCTCGGGCCGGCTATACCGTTCACTGCCCCCAGATCTCCGGCCAATGCGGAAGTGAGGCTAATGTCAAGGCCGCGACATGGCAGGATTGGTATGCTTGCGCCGAACAGGCGCTCGACGAGTTGCGTCGAGAATGCGACGTCGTCATCGTCGGCGGCCTTTCGAGCGGCGCGGTTCTGGCACTCCTGCTCGCAGCCAACCGCCCGAACGATATCCACGCCCTCACGCTTTTCGCGCCGACACTGTGGCTCAATGGTTGGACAATCCCCTGGTACGCGCGCCTGTTTCGGGTCGTCAATCAGAAGTTTCTCGCCAATCTCATCGACTTCCCAGACCGGCATCCACACGGCATCAAGGATGCCCGCATTCGCGAGTTCATCAAGGCTGCCCTATCGAGCAACGACACCTCAGTCGCCGGGTTGTCGAATACGCCAGGTGGGGCGGTGCTCGAGCATCGATGGCTGGTGCGTGCGTTGATGAAGGTAGTCTCCACAATCCGCCAACCGACGCTGATACTTCATCCCCGCGAAGACGACTACGCAGCCCTCAGCAATCTATCGTACCTCCAGCGCAATCTCGCAGGAATGGTCGATACTGTGGTGCTCGACGACAGCTACCACATCGTCACGATCGACCGGCAACGTCACGTCGTGGTCGAACGCAGCGCCACCTTTATTGAGCGCATTGCCAGACAGTTTTCCTTAACTGCCGGCACGGCCACCAGCGTCGCCGAAGTCCGCGCCGCCTAGGGTGCTGCGCGGCTTTCCCGACAAGAAACATGGCAATACGTGAGCCCGGGGTCGGCCCGGTCTTTATCTCGAGCCGGAAAACCCGAGCCCCCACAATCACCCAAAGAAATCTTGCAACCCTGTTCCGTGCGGGACAGCGGCAATGCTCAGCGAACTCCATGATCCCTCTCACAGCACCGAACACTTCTCAAACCCACACAGCCCGCAACAGATCAACGGAGATTGTTATGAAAAACCTGATGAAAACCCTGGTCACTTTGAGCGCGACAACCGCCCTGTTTGCCGGCGGCCCGGCATTTGCCCGGGGTGGCGGCGGCGGTGGCAGCTTTGGCCACTCCTCTTTCGCTTCGATGTCGTCGCACAGCAGCCTGGGCGCGTTCAGTCACGACAGGCCGTCTGAGCGTAGCTTTGAAACACGCTCCAGTTGGCAGAAGACGTCGTCGTCGAAAGAGGAGCGGCACACCGATCGCCCGCATCGTCAGGACAATTCGGAACGCAAGGTGGTCCGGGTGCGCGACGTGCAAAAGGTCGAACACAAGAAGCTTGAGCTGGACAGCCGCAAGCTTTTGAAGGTCGCGTCGAAGTCCGTGACGTCAGTCAAGCACGACAAGCTTGCCCACACGCTTACGGATCGAGACTATGCCCACGCGAAGCTATCGGACAGTAAGGGCCGCCGCTACGATGCCGCGAAAAAAGCCTGGACCGACGGCAAAGGGCACTGGTGGTTTGGGCGTTTCGCCTGGGTGTACATCGACGATGTCTGGTATTACGGCAATGCCCGCTGGGTCTATACTGACGCCGATTGGTCCTGCGACGATGCGGTCATGGCGCAGCAACCGACCAGAATGAAAGCGGTCGAGCCAGCCCCCATCGCTGCATCCGTGCCGCTGGTCGTGAAATCCCAACCGGTCATCGAGGCGTCGGCGACTGAGACATTGCCTAAGCCGATCAAGCCCACCAGCTTGGCGGGCAAACTCCCGCTCGCCCCGGTGCCCCTTGGCCAGCTGCAGCAGACCGGCACCACGGTCGGTACGACCGAACTTCCCAGCATCGAAACAGCGGCGCTCGTCACCCCGCCGCTTGTCACCGCCACTCCGGTCGACGCCGCTCCGCCCGCCAGCGCCGTCGAATGCAAGCGCTTTCTGCCGAGCGTATCACTAAC
>JANXYD010000224.1 GCA_025350265.1 Hyphomicrobiaceae bacterium
CCACACCCTCCGCCACCGTGCGCATTTGCAAACTGTTGGCTAGCCCGACGATCGCGTGCACGATGGCGACGCAATCGTTGCGGCCGGACGCGTCGCGAATAAAGCTCTTGTCGATCTTCAGCCCATCGAACGGAAACCGCCGCAAATAGCTCATCGATGAGTAGCCGGTGCCGAAATCGTCGAGCACGACCTTGATGCCCAGCTCGCGGAGCCGATTGAGGGTCGCGAGGACGGCGTGGTCTTCCTGCAGTAAGGTCGATTCGGTTATTTCGAGCGTCAACCGCGCCGCATCGAGGGCGGTCGCAGCGAGCGCATCGATAACGATCAGGCCAATATTGCCGCCCTTGAACTGCGCGGGTGACAGGTTCACCGAAACCCTCACGTCGGCTGGCCATTCAGTCGCCTGCCGGCATGCAGTATGCAGCACCCACTTGCCGATCTCGCCGATCAGCCCGGTTTCCTCCGCGAGTGGTATGAAATCCAACGGCGAGATCAGCCCGCGCTCAGGATGACGCCAGCGGACCAACGCTTCCGCGCCGCTGATCCGACCGGACTGCAGATCGACGATCGGCTGGTAGTGGAGTTCAAGCTGCTGATCGCCGATCGCCGATCGCAAGTCGAGTTCCATCTGGCGGCGGGTGAGAAAGCGCTTTTGGATCTCATGCTCGAACAGGCACACTGAGCCGCGAGCGGTCTCCTTGGCGCGATAGAGTGCCATGTCCGCGAATTTAATCAGTTCGTCGGCGTCGCGGCTGTCGCGCGGTGCAAACGCGACGCCGACGCTGGTGCCGATTTCAACCGCGTGCCCATCGATCGTGTACGGCTCGGAAATGATGCGCGTGAGCCTTTCGGCAAGGCTGAAGGCTGCATCCGGGCCGCCCGCGTCGCTCTGCAGAATTGCAAACTCGTCGCCGCCGAGGCGCGCGACGGTATCGGTATCGCGCACGGAAGCGCGGAGCCGGTCGGCGACAGCGCATAACAGGGCATCTCCGACCGGATGACCGAGTGCGTCGTTGACGGCCTTGAAGCGATCCAGATCGAGATACAGCAGCGCAAAGCTTGCGCCCCGCTCGACGCGCGCCAGTTCCAGCGCCAATCGCTCCCTGAGCAACACGCGATTGCCGAGGTTGGTAAGTGCATCATGGTTCGCCAGATGCGCAATATGTTGGACCGACCGTTGCTGCTCGGTGACGTCCTCATGGATGGTGACCCAGCCGCCGCCCTGCATGGGCGTTCGCGAAATGGAAATGAACCGGCCATCGCTGAGATGCTGCACGACCACCGATGCCTGGCTTACGGCGATGAGCCGTTCTCGCCGGTAGGCCGCTGGAGTTTCGCCACTGAATAAACCCCGCCCGATGCGAAGTTCGACGATTTGAGCAAGCGTTGTGCCGGCCGACACCTGCGCGGCGTCGAGCCCATAGAGAGACAGATAACGCCGATTGCAGACGACGACGCGCTGGGCCTGATCGAACATGCACAATCCGTGCGACATGTTACCGAGAGCAATGTCGAATTGCAGGTTGACCGCCTTCAACTTGCGCTCGCTTTCGAGCAGTGCAATGGCATTCTGACGAAATATGATCACCGCGCGCGCGATGTCGCCGACTTCATCGGTGTCGCCGACGCAGGGTACGTCCGTGCTGGTGTCGCGATTGGCGAGCCGCATGATGACGGCCCGCAATTGTTTCAGGCGCGATACCATACGGTAGATGATCGTCATGCCAACCGGCCCGAGGATGATGACCGTTGCTACGACGCTGCCCCACAGCCAAATCCGGAAGGATTTGACGATCTCCGCCAACTCAGTCGACCAACGGGCGATAGTGCTACCTTGTTCGGCACGGTACGCGGCGATGCGGCCGGCCACCGTGCTGCCGACCTTTTCATAGGCGGCAGCCGAGATCGTTGCCTTTTCTTGAGCGAAGTTGAGCGCGAGCATGAACACGTCCGCCCGCAAGGTCGTCAGTTGCGGCAGCTTGTCGCCGACGACGTCGGAAAATGTCTGCTGGGCCGAGGCCATCAACGCGGCCAGCCCACTTTCGATCTCGATGGCCATCTCCTGGTGGCGTTCGAGTTCGGCGCGATCGACATCGGCGGGTGCGCTTTCAACCAGTCGACGATGGCGTTCGAGCTGGACCTGAAATTCGGCTGCGATCGTCAAGTCGCCAAGCACGACGGTGGATACGTAGTTGGATGCGGCGGTGGTGACTTCCGATAGCCGCAGCGCCGGTAACGCCAATGAAGTGAATGCAACGAAGGTCAATGCCGCGAGGAACCAGGAGTTCGCAGCGATCCCGGAGCGTCGAGGTTTTGGCGAGGCACGCATGCGAATACTTTCTGATGAAGGCTGTCAGAAATCGGAAGCGGCCAATCGTTTGCTGGCGATCGTGCGGGCAGCTTCGATGACGCCGCTGGCAGCCACCGATGGTCGACCGAGCGTGACGAGCATCAGAACTTGCGCAACCGTTGCGTCGGTGGCGATTTCGGGGAGGCTTTTCTCGGCGACGAGGCGAACTTGCGCGAGGCCCATGGCACCTGGCTCTTGTTCGACGACCTTGACGACCTGCTCTGCGGAGTTCAACGGCAAGGTAAGCGCTGCCCTGATCTGCTTATTGTCCAGCACTTGGCTGATCACGGTTTGGGTGACGCCGCCGGCCTTGCCGACGAATGCGACTTTGATCGGCAGATCGGGGCCACCGAGTTCCCGCCAATTGACGATTTCGCCCAGTAAAACGCGACGCAGCGTTTCCAAGCTGGCCTTGCGCACCGGGTTTGACGGATGCACGGCGAACGAGACGCGCGTGTTGGTGATCAGATGCCCTTGCAGCTGCTCGAGCGCGCCGGCCAATTCGGGCAAACGCATCGTCGACAGCTCGGTTTCGAGTGGGCTTGAAATCATGGCCAGATCGGCGCGGCCCGCCAGCAGCGCCGTCAGCCCGTTTTGTGATTTATTCGGAATGATTTTCAAGTTGACACCAGCCATGGATTCGATCGCCCGTTGATAAGGCTCCATCAATCTTGCGTTGAATGTCGTAGATCCCTGAATAACCAGCGTATCGGCGCGGACGCTGCTGATCAGACCGGCTGATAACACCGAAATAACCGCTATATTGACGCAGAAGCCGGAGCCGGCGAGCACGGCCGGCGACCAGCGGGCGAGGGCACGTAGAAGCATGCCTGTTCCTTCCATTTTTTGGAGTGATTTCGGTGAATTCGCATGAAATGTGACGCAAGTTGCATTGTCATAAAAATGCAACCTATAGAATATACGTGTAGGAAATATTTATATGGTCTCACAAATAAGCCAGCGTCGGAATTTTTGATTTTTTATTGATACGTCGTATTTTAAGGGAGTTGGAGTTTGAATGTAAACGAGCGCGGGTTGATGCTGTCGGATATATTCGGCTTCATTCGATAAGGAAAACGTCATGCTTTGGCATTCGCTTATGTGGAATATCGGCAATTCGGCAGCAGTTATGGCTGTGGCCCTGCTGCCGTTCGTGGTGCCTGTGTGAACTCGGCAACGATCCCGATCATGCGGCGTTTGCGTCGCGGGTGAGCGCGGCGTCTGCGGCAGCAGCGTCGTCGACGTCGATGCTGCCGTCTTCCAAAAGGCGGAGGTGCGCTCGATCCGGCAAGGTCGTGAGCGCGCGGACGCCGACGATCATCGGGATATCGTGTTCGCGCGCGAGGATCGCCATGTGGCTCAGCCAACCGCCAAGTTCGGCGACGATGCCGTTGCATTGCCTGAGATACGGCAGCCATGCCGGATGGAACATTCGCGCGACAATGATGTCTCCAGGCTGGAACCCGACGAGGGCGGCTCCAGTTTCGGCGTCCGCCGTCGACACAAGGTAACAGCGGCCCCTGCCGACGCGTGTGCCCGCGACGCGCGTGCCCCTCAATGCGGTCGGGTCGGCTGCGATGTCTGCGACATGACCAGCGGCTGCTCGCTCGATATCGCTTATCGTCAGGGTCGCCGGTGGTGCGACGACGTCGGCGAGGATGGCAGCGTTCGAGCGCCGGCGCGCGGCGGTTCCGCGCAGCGCTTCGGCTGAGGTGGCGGAGATCGTCGTCAGTTCCGCGAACGTGAGGTAAAAGGCCAGCCCTGCGAAGTTGAGTTTGCGATCGAGCGCGACGACGGCACGCCTGAGCACCGCAAGTTCGCGCAACGACTGATGTTTGGCATCTTCCTTCAAGCTTTGAAAACGTCGGGCGCGCTCGACGGCGGCGATCAATTCGCGCGGTGGTGCGGTGGGCGCGGCCGGGGCCGCAACAGAGGTAGCAGCCAGCGTCATCGTCAGGGTTGCGAGCGCTTTGGCGTCTTCACAAAAACGCGGCATCGATAGCTCGTAGTCGAGCGCCGCTCGGTGGCCCATGATAGTGCCTATCGCGGCCACCTGGTCTGCGCCATGCAGCGAGAGCGCTGCATCGACCGCCTGCTGCGCCTGCGGTTGGGCGGCACCGGCGAGACAGGTCGTTGGATCCAAGCCGAGCCGTTGCAATTCCGCCCGCGTCCGCTCCGCGAAAAGATGCGCTGCAATATTGACGATGGCGACCTCGACGTGGGTCTCGCCGATGAAGCGCGCATGCAGCGTGCCAATCGTTGCGACGAGGCTCGGCAACTCCATGCGATCGAAGTCGGCGGCCTCCAACACGGTGACCGCTTGAACAAAGCGCGGCAGGACGTGATCGCGATACTCGCTTTCGAGGAGCAGCGCTGCTTTTTCGATGCGCTTTCGGGCCGCTCCAGAAACCAATGGCGCGCGTACTTTTTCCTGCCGCTTGTCGACGTACAGGCGTCCGAGGATGCCGACGACGTAGTCAGGCGCGCGGTCGGTGATGCGGTACTCAAGCCCGAGGCGGCGACAGGCAAGATCGACGCTGCCGCCGCTACTCCAGAACGAATTCTGCAGCGCGAGCGAAAGTGGCGTTGGTCGGGGCAACAACTCGCTGAGTTCGGACTGGGCGAAGACGACGGCTTCGGTATCTCTGGTTTGGGCGGAAGCAAGCGTCAGCACGCGGTCCCATTCAAGCTGTTCGACGGGTTCGGCTGCATAATCGGAAAAGCTGTTTGTGATGTCGCGGCTCTGGACGATTTGAAACCGGCCGTGACTGTAAGTCCATTCGATGTCTTGCGGGCGACCGAACAGAACCTCGGCGCGTCGGCCGATAGCGAGCAACGCGGCAAGGTCGATCGGCGCCGGTTGCAGCCCGACTGGCGCAAGAGAGATGCGCCCGAAGCGCAGCGCTGTCGGCGTGACGGTGCCCGCGACGAGAGCGTCGGCTGTGCCCGCGACCAGTTCGACGAGCATGGTGCCGACCGAGGCGGGATCGCGGGTGAAGAGGACGCCGGAGTATTCGGCCGCGACCATCGCTTGCAACAGAATGTTTCCGCTGACTGCAGCAAAACCGTAGCCGGCGGCGCGCTCCGAATGAAACGAGGCAGCGACGCGTGTGATCGCAGCTTCGAGGTCGGAACGCTCAACATGCAGCACGCTGTCGAACACACCGGCGAAACTCTGTGCGACGCCGTCCTCGGCGGCGGCTGAACTACGCACAGCGCATGACCGTGCGCCGATCATGCGCCACGTACGCGTCAGCAATCGCCGCCGCCGCCGTGGCGACATGGCGGCAATTTGTAAGAGAAACTCAGCCGTGAGCAGGACGCCACTGGGAACGGCAATGCCGTCTGCACTGAGAACAGCTAACCGGTAAGCCTTGTTGCCGCGTCCGGCGAGATGGCCTGGATCGGCCAACGATACGACGCCACCCGGCAATCGCAATTGGTGCCAACGTCGCCTGATCGCATGCTGCCAGCGGCGCAGTTTTGCCGGTTCGCCGGCAGCCAGCGTCCGTTGCGCCAGCAGCAATGCCAGGCTGACGACGAGATAGAGATCGACAGCCGCACCGAGCATGACGGCGATTGCCGTCAACGCGGGTGCCACGAGTGCCCAGACCAGCAGCCGGTGACGCGGCGTGCGTGCGACGGAAAGATGCAGATAGATCGCGACCAGCACGCCGAACACGATCGGCAGCACCATGGAGGGATCGCGTTGCGCGGGGTCGGAGATCCAGGCCCACGCGACAGGGGTGCGCGCTGCGGTTTGCTGGATTGCCGCGGTCGTCAATGTCATGATCGGCAGGAAGGCCAGCGCCAGCACGTTGCGAACCGGCGTCAGGCCGTGGCGGCGATAAAGCGCTTGCATCGAGCGCGCGCGCAAGCGTGCATCGTGGCGTGTGCGCGCGGCCAGGGCTGCGACTTCGGCTTTCAAGGTTGCCGAGATGAGTTGATCCCGCTCGGCTTTCAGCGAGAGCGGCAGTACCAGCAATCGAGAAATCAAGGCCAACAGCGCGATCGATGCGGCAAAACCAAATTGAGCCGACAGGAGTGCGACACCTTCGGCTAATCCGTCACGAGCCTTGCTCCACAGGCTGCGCTGGCTGTCGGCGATAAATTTGTCGACGTGCGGCGGCCGCCCGGAAGGCACGAAATACTCAGACGGAACAGTATAGCGCCCGCGGACGTCGAAGCCCGCGCGGGCCAGTTCGAGACCCAGCACCTCGGCAAAGAAGCAACCGCGCCGGTCGTAACACGGCATGATGACCGGTCGGCGCGGCAGACTGGCGATCTGCGATTGCAGTACGGTCGTCGGCTGGCGGCGGATGGACAGGTTGATGGCGTCCGGCAGATGGCCGGCGGCGAACTCGCCGGGGTAGCGGATATCGACGAACATCGCGTGCAGCTTTGTCACCAAGCCGTGGACGTGTTCGGTGTCAAGCAAGGTGCGCTGATTGGGGTAGGTGGGGATAGCGCGCAGATCTTCGATCGATCGCGTCGACATGCCGGTCATGCCGCGCTTTTCGACGACCCATTTCTCGAGACCCCCGATGATGAATTGGCAGGGAATGCCGAGGGCCGCGAGCGCTTCGCAGGTTTCGTGGCTGCGGTTGCCGTTGTGACAGAACAGAACTGGCTTCTTGTTCGCGAGGTCAAGTTTTGCCGCCGAAAAATCCGGATAGCGGACGGCGAGCGCACCCGGCAGATTGCCCATCTCGGTTTCGGCTGTTTCGCGCACATCAATGAAGACGGTATCGGGGTGTTCGCCGCGGGCTGCTTCCGCAAGCAGTGTTTCGGCGGCAGCCGTGTCGAGGCCCATGGGATGCTTGAGTTGCTGAGCGTAGGTCAACTCCTTCAGGTCCGGATCCAATTTCGGCACGCCGGGTGTCTGCGCCGGCCGTAGCAGCGTCGCTTCGAGGTGCGCTGCGCGTTCCTGCCGACGATCCAGCCATTGATGCGCGTTGAAGGCGAGCGAACCGACTAAGATCAAGGCAAGGGTCGCGGTTGCAACTCGGGTCTTGCGATCGAACGACGCCGAACGCGCACCCACGATGGCCGCACCGCCACCGAGCATGGCGGCGAGCAGCGTCACGATTTGGGAAACACTAGAAATTGATCCGACGATCAGTTCGGGCGACGGGATCGCGAACGCGGGATGCGTCGCAGCGACGGCAAAAATACCGGCTAGAGCGAGGTTTTTGGCCGTGAACATCAGACGGAGGCGAACAAGGGGCATTGGTGCTATTTCTCAACTCATGGTTGAAATACAAATAACACATACGCTCCTAAGATGTGAAAATATCGTAAACTCGGTTAAGTTGTGATGCGGCGATTCCAGGCGATTACGGGGCGATCAGAAATTGTTCAGAAATTGTTCTTGCCAATCAATCAGGGGTCGGGCTTACTGCGG
>JANXYD010000226.1 GCA_025350265.1 Hyphomicrobiaceae bacterium
CCGATCCGTCGGGCTGAAGCAACACGTCCATCACCTGGCCGACGGTCGCGTTCGCGGGATCATATACGGTCTGCTTATACCAATTGGTGACCGTAGTGCTTTGAGCGGGGGGCGTGGACATCGTCTGTGCCGAGACGGACGCAGCCGAGGGTGCGGGCGGGGTGGAGGGCGTGGCTGATGGCGTCGACATCGTGGACGGTGTCGTGGTGGCTGAGGGCGGGGTCGATGGGCTGGACGGCTGGGGGCTCGTTTGTGCCATAACGGCACCGCCCATAAGCGATGAAGCCAACGATGCTACGATCAACTTTTTCATGATTTTTACTCCGGTTGCAGCGAATTCAGAGCACGGTCGTTGTACACCCACTTCGGTGCCATGGCTAAGCCACAGCCAGCGGGTGCCGCGAAAATCCGGCAGTGAAAGCGCTTGAATACGAGCGCGAACCTCAGTTCTTTCGGTTCATCAAATCGTGCATTGAAAACGCCAGTTGCTGTAATTTGTTCCTGCAGCAGTGGTTTCTGGCAATCGGACTGAAAAACTGAGGACGCGGCTCTTGCACGCACGCTGGCTTCGCAAGCTTTCGGCTCACGGCGCGTAGGGCGCTGCTGCTAGGAATGGCGCAGTCTTCAGGCATGATCTTTTAGCGCTGCCGGTGGCGTGCCGTGGGTGTGAAAACTCTCGATCGTCTTAAGACCCCAGGCTTGGCCTTTCCGGCGCTCGGTTTCGGTCCAGGTGACAGGTTGCCAGTCGGGCGCAAGGATCAGGCGGGCACCAGCGTTCGCCACTTCGATGCGATTGCCGGCGGGTTCGTAAACGTACAGAAAAAAGGTCTGCTGGACGGCGTGCTTGTGCGGGCCGGTCTCGATGAAGACGCCGTGTTCGAGAAAGATGTCGGCTGCCTGCAGCACCTGTTCGCGGCTATCGACAGCGTAGGTGACATGATGGAAGCGGCCGCGCGCGGCGGTGCTGTCGCGGGTATAGGCGACATCGTAGCTTTTGTTGTTGTGGGTGAACCAGCAGCCGGCGACGGCACCGGTATCCAGCACGATTTGTTCGGTGACACGGCTGCCGAGCGCGCGCGGGAGAAAATCGCGGATGGCGCCGACGTCCTGGGCGAGAAGATTGAAATGATCGAGCCGGCGCACGCCGGCGCCGCGACCGTGGAAGCGTTGTGCCTGATTTTTCAATGCGGGCCGTTCAGCGGGCGGTGGCTCGTAACGGTTGGTGTCGTAGTAGATTTCGAAGATGTGGCCATCGGGATCGCGGAACTGGAAGGCGTCTCCGTGGCCGAGATCGCCGCGGTTCCAGCCGATGCCGGCGCCAAGGGCTTCGATCGCCGTGACGCGGCGATGCAGGGCTGAGGCGCTCGCGCAGCGATAGCCGACGTGGCCGATGCCAGTGGTATTCGAGGCGGTCAGCTTGAGGGTGTGGAACTCATAATCGTCGTAGGCGCGCAAGTAGACGCTGTCGCCGGAACGACCGCTCTCGGTCAGCCCGAGGCTGTTGACGAAAAAATCGAGACTGGCTTCCGGCTTGTTCGAGAACAGCTCGATGTGACCGAGGTGGGCTATATCGTAAATGGGTTCAGCTGATTGCATCATACGTCCTCGGGGCGGTCGACATAGCGCAGGCCGGCCTTCGCCAAGCCTTCGCGCATGGCGTAGATATCGAGACTGAGTTCGCCGGAGGCAAGGCGACGGCGCTTGTCCTCTTCGTTGGCAGTGCGGGCCGTTGCCGCTTGCAGCACGGTTATGGCGTGCACGCGGGGGACGACCACGACGCCATCATCGTCGGCAACGATCACATCGCCCGGGTTGACCAGGGCGCCAGCACAAACGACGGGAATGTTGACCGAGCCGGGGGTCGCCTTGACCGTGCCCTTGGCGGAGATGGCGCGCGACCAGACGGGAAACTTCATCTCGGTCAGCGTGCGCACGTCGCGGCAGCCGGCATCGATGATCAAGGCGATCCCGCCGCGCGCTTTCAGCGAGGTGGCCAGCAGGTCACCGAACATGCCGTCGGTGTTTTCGGCGGAAACGGCGACGACGAGCACGTCACCGGGTTTGATCTGCTCGATGGCGACATGCAGCATCCAGTTGTCGCCGGGTTGGGCGAGCACGGTGACGGCGCTACCAGCGATGGCCGCGCCCGGCCAGATGGGTCGCATGTAGGTTTTCAAAAGGCCTGACCGGCCCTGGGCTTCGTGCACAGTGGAGGTGCCGTGTTCGCCGAGGGCCTTGATCACATCGGGGGCTGAGCGAACAATGTTGCGGACGACGACCGGCTTCATGCGAGGATCTCCAGGGCTTCAGGGAACAGGCGATGATAGGCCTCGCCGTAGGTCATCGGTTTGCCGCTGTTGCGTCCACCTTGCATGCCGCGATT
Organism: Hyphomicrobiaceae bacterium; assembly: GCA_025350265.1. GTDB lineage: Bacteria > Pseudomonadota > Alphaproteobacteria > Rhizobiales > Hyphomicrobiaceae > JABFRJ01. Next base: position 2,384 of record JANXYD010000226.1, read on the forward strand.
GAGGGCGACGCGCTGATAATATTCCCACAGATGTTTCTGGGCGGCGAGCACCTGGAAGGCGCGATATTTGGTTTCCCAGACCTCGTCGATATTGAGGATGACGTTGGGCTTGAAATTGCACTGCTCGGGCTGATGGGGCTCGAACAGGAATACTGGCGGGGCGGAATAAGCGCGCGCCGGATCGGGCTTGTGGCCGGCTGCCTGGGCGATGATCCGCGCCTCCTGGGCAAGATGTGCCGCGACGGGGTGGTCGAAATTGTAGGGATCTTCCAAAGCGTGGGTGAGGACGAATGCCGGGTTCAGTTCGCGGTAGATGTCGACGACGCGATCCAGCATGGGCTCGGTGGTGCGAAGCGGATAATCGCCGGCGTCGAAGAACTCGATTTCGGCACCGAGAATTTCGGCGGCGCGTTGTGCCTCGTCGCGGCGACCAGCCTTGACGTCGGCCATGGAGACGCCAGCCTTTTTCCACGCGAACTGGCTTTCGCCGCGCTCGCCGAACGACAGGCAGGCGATCTTGATTTTGTAGCCGCGCTTGGCGTGAAGCGCGATGGCTCCGCCCGCGCGCCAGACGAAATCGCCGGGATGGGCGGTAATGACAAGGCCGGTTTTTTGTGGTGTCGACATAGCGCTCCTTCGTGGGGTTCTGGATCTTAGCGAGGTCCGACAGTCGCGTGCAGATATGCGGTGCCGTCAAACAACAGGCGGGCGGTCCGTAGCAATCCGGCGCGTTCCACCACGGGCTTGGCCGGCGTACCACCGACTTCGAGCCTGACGGAGAATTCGCCGGTCGGATGTTCGACCGACAGGGTTTTGACGCGGCCTTCGGGAATGATGGCGACTTCACTCGCGGGCGAACCCGGCAATACGCAGGCGGTGGCGACCGTGACGGCTGCGAAGACGCCGATGGACGCGTGACATTCATGCGGAATGAACGAGCGCGTAGCAACGTTGCCGCCCGCGCGCGGCTTGGACACGAGGCAGATCTTCGGCACCACTTTGCTGCGGACGTCACCCAGGTTCATCAGTGGGCCGGCGGCGAGTCGGATGGTTTCGAGCCTGGCTTTCAGTTCGGTGTCGGCATCGAGCTGGGCGCGGGGTTCGTGGCCGGTGCGGCCGACATCCGACGCTTTCAGCACGATCACCGGCATGCCGTTGTCGATCAGCGTGCAATCGACGCCGGCGACGCGGTCGCGCACGCGTCCAGTCGGCAGCAGCGCGCCGCACACCGAGCCCTCGGCATCGAGAAAATCGATGGCTATGGGGGCGGCGGTGCCGGGCACGCCGTCGATGCGGGCGTCGCCGTCGTAGCGGACCCGGCGGCCAGGGGTCTGGATGAGCGCTTCGGCTATCGTGCCGGTGTTGAGGGTGCGGATGCGGATGCGGGTGGTGTCGCCGTCGGGCACGATCAAGCCGCGCTCGATGGCGAAGGGGCCGACGCCGGCGAGAATGTTGCCGCAGTTGGGCGTGGTATCGACCATCGGCTTGTCGACGCCGACCTGGGCGAACAGGAAATCGATGTCGGCACCGGCGTCACGAGCGCGGGAGACGATGGCGACCTTGCTGGTCAAAGGATGCCCGCCGCCGATGCCGTCGACCTGACGCGCGTCGGG
>JANXYD010000243.1 GCA_025350265.1 Hyphomicrobiaceae bacterium
GCCGACGCGACCGCCGTCGAGCGTGTGCTCCGTGTGTTGCAGACCTGCGATCCGACCGGGGTCTGCGCGCGATCACTGGCCGAATGCCTCATGCTGCAATTGATCGAGCGTGACCGCTACGACCCGATCATGGCGCGCCTCGTGGACAATCTGCCCCTCCTCGCGCAGCACAATATTCCGGCCCTCAAGCGGATCGTCGGCGTCGACACTGAAGAACTCGGTGAAATGATCACCGAACTGAGGGCGCTCGAACCAAAGCCCGGCCTGCGCTTCGGCCGCGTGATAACCCAACCGGTGGTGCCGGACGTTTATGTCCGAGCTACGCGCGACGGCGGTTGGCACATCGAATTGAACACCGATACGTTGCCGCGCGTGCTGGTCAATCGCAGCTACTATGCGCTTGTCAGCACGTCGGCTCGAAGCGCTGAGGATAAAGGCTATCTGCTCGACTGCCTGCAGAGTGCCAACTGGCTGGTGAAAAGCCTCGACCAACGCGCGCGCACCATACTGAAGGTTTCCGAAGAGATCGTCCGCCAGCAGGACGCCTTCCTCACCTACGGCGTGCAGCATTTGCGGCCGATCAACCTCAAAACCGTCGCCGATAAGATCAAGATGCACGAAAGCACGGTCAGCCGCGTGACCTCGAACAAATACATTTCGACCCCGCGCGGGATTTTCGAACTCAAGTATTTCTTCACGTCCGCCATCCAAGCCGCCGACGGCGATACGGAAGCGCATTCGTCGGAGGCGGTGCGCTACCGTATCAAGCAACTCATCGACGCCGAATTGCCGGCAGCTATTTTGTCCGACGATAAGATCGTCGAAAAACTACGCGATCAGGGCATCGATATCGCGCGCCGTACCGTTGCGAAATATCGCGAGGGGATGCGCATCTCATCATCCGTCCAGCGCCGACGGGAAAAGTCGATGGCGACGGCCCGCGAGCGGCAAAAAACCAATGCCTGCTGAATTAACGATGCTATACAATGGCTTAAGCTACATCGCTCATTTGTCTTGATATTTTGAGTGGCGTCCCTGCAATGAGCATGTTCGTGATTTGACAGCCTCCGCGACGTGGACTACCTACGGTTCAAATCAAATGACATTGTCGCTTATAAATCATGGCGTACGCGTGTGCAGATCGCGTCGCGCGTCACCACGATAGTCTGGCTTCGTGCCGCATAAAAAAGCAACGGTCCGTGAACTTCGAGCGTCAGCCACGCGTTTTCAATCGATGACAATGACAAGGCCGCCGCCGATGCTGAAACACCGCGTATCGTCGAAACAACGAGACGGCATGAGTGCGATGGACGAGCCGATCAAGGACCCCAACGTGGCGCTGACACTGGCCGATCTCATTGCACCGGGTGCCGTAATTGCGTCGCTCAAGGCGAAGTCAAAAAAGCAGGTGCTCGAAGAACTGGCGATGCGTGCTGCAAAATTGGAAAATCTGCCGGCCCGGGATATTTTCGAGGCCCTGCTGCAGCGTGAACGCCTGGGCTCGACCGGTATTGGGCGCGGCATCGCCATCCCGCATTGCCGGCACGTATCGGTCAAAAATATCTGCTGCCTGTTCGCGCGTCTCGAAACGCCAATCCCGTTCGACGCAATGGACGGAAACCCGGTGGATCTGGTGTTTTTGCTGCTGGCCCCCGAAAATGCCGGAGCCGATCACCTGAAAGCATTGGCCCGCTTGTCGCGCCTGATGCGTGAGCCGCGAACGATCATGCAATTACGCGCGGCCAAGGACCAGGCATCGCTCTACGCCGTGCTGTCACATCCCGTGGCCAGCAACGCCGCTTGATGCCAACCTGCAACGCTCCTGCAACTATTCAACCGCTCGCTCAGCGCCCCTTCCATTGCGGCGGGCGCTTGGCGAGGAAACTGTCCAGTCCTTCGCGGAAATCGGCGCTGCCGTAGGCCAGCGCGACCATATCGTGATCAGGTGCCGTGGGGCCGTGCAGCCGCACGCGCCGCAGTAGCTCCTTTGTCACGCGCAGCGTCAACGGCGCGTAGCCGCTGATTTGGTGGGCAAGCCTCAAGGCGCGGGCAACCGTTGCGTCATGGGTTGCGTGCACTTCGGTTATAAGATTGATCGACTTGGCCTCGGTGGCGTCCAGCAAGCGCGACAGAAAAATCATTTCCGTCACTTTTGCAGCACCGATCAGCGATACCAGCTTTGCAAGGCTCGCAGCCGACAGGCAATTGCCCAACGTGCGCGCGATCGGAAAACCGAATTTGAGATCGGCCGATCCGATGCGCATGTCGCAGCACGCCGCGATCGCCGCGCCGCCCCCCGTGCACGCGCCCGTCAGCGCCGCCAGCGTCGGCACCGGGCAGGCTTCGATCACCGCGAACACCTTCTCCATGCGCGCCTCGTAGGCCAGGCCATCGGCGGCCCCGTCGAAGTCGCGGAACAGCGAAATGTCGGTGCCGGCCGCGAACGCCTTGCCACCCACACCCGACAGCACCAGCGCCCGCAGCGATCCATCCGTCGGCACGCCGGTGCAGATCTCGGCCACGCGGGCATACATGGCAAAGGTCAACGCATTGCGGCTTTGGGGCCGATTGAATTGGATGTGGCCGACGCCATCCGTAATGGCATAGAGCACGTCGGTGTTGGTTTCACTGGTCATCGTGGTCATGCGCTATCCGTGGTTGGTCCGACTGGATGCGGCGTTACGTACCACGCTTTAAAGCCCCGGCGAAATGGCCTCAAGTCTCGCTCGACCATCCCGCAGGCGACAGCCTGAAATAGCACGCGCGAATGGTATCTCCGCACGGAACGCCCGATAGCGCAATCGCGCCCGCCATGCCCTGTCGAGGCTGAAAGCCGAACATGCGCCATTGCGCGAGTTCAGCCTCATCGACACCCGCGATACGTTTGACTGCGGCATCAGGCCCGATCGCGACGTCAAATGTTGCCAATGGAAAATTCAGACCGTCACCGACGGCTTTGACGAACGCTTCCTTGCGCGTCCAGCACCGAAAAAATGCCGCCGTCTGCTCGGCCGCAGGCAACGCCGCAATCGATCGTTGTTCGGCTGCCGAGAAAAATCGTTCAGCGATGTTTTCCTTGATCGGTCGCTCGGCTTCCACATCAACACCGATAGGATGCGCGGGGGTGACCGCGAGCGCCGCGAGACCGGAACTGTGCGAGAGGTTGAAGCAGGGATCGTCGGCATGTCCCGCCAAGCCAGGCTTGCCGCCGCTGCCGTACGTGAAGTGCAGGGATTGCGGCGGACGGTGGGTATACGTGCTCAGGATCTCGCGCAGTCTGCCCCGCCCGACGATATAATCCGCACGGTGCGATGCAGCAAGGAAGCGGTCTGCGCGTTGCCGTTCGTCACCGGAGAGATGGCTTTCCAGACGGCCGCATTCTTCCGGTCCAGATTGGAGCGGCCAAATCCAGACGTCGACGTCGATGATAGCCATCCCACCGCCCTCGATCGTTCGGAGTTGACCGCACGACTGTTCGCCGATCTCTAAACCGCGCGCCAGCCGATATCGCGACGGCTGAAACCGCCGGGCCAATCGACTTTATCCAGCGCCGCGTAGGCTCGTTGCTGGGCTGCGGCCACAGTCGCGCCACGTGCAGCGATGTTGAGGACGCGACCACCATTCGCAACGAAATGATCGCCGTTTTTTTGCGTGCCGGCATGAAAAATCTGCACGCCCGGGCAGGCAGCGGCAGCGTCCAGGCCGCGAATTTCGCTACCGCGAACGAAGGTCCCGGGATAGCCATTGGCGGCCATCACCACGCAAAGGGCTGCATCGTCGGACCATGCCAACTCAACCGCCGCAAGCGTACCGCGGGCCGACGCCAGCAGGGCGGCCAGCAGGTCGGATTTGAGACGCGGGAGCAGCGCCTGCGTTTCCGGGTCACCGAAACGGACGTTGAATTCGATCAACTTCGGGCCGTCCGCGCCGATCATCAGTCCGGCGAACAGCACGCCTTTGAACGGGGTGCCGCGCGTGGCCATGGCGTCAATCGTCGGGCGGATGATTTCGGCCATCGTGCGATCGATCATGGCCCTGGTCATGACAGGGGCGGGGGAATAAGCGCCCATGCCGCCGGTGTTCGGGCCGGTGTCACCATCGCCGACGCGCTTGTGATCCTGTGCGGTGGCAAGCGGCACGACATGCGAGCCGTCGGACAGCGCGAAAAAGCTTGCTTCCTCACCGTCGAGGAAGGCTTCGATCACAACTTCTGTTCCGGCAGCGCCAAATGCCCCCGCAAAGCAAGCGTCGATCGCGACTTCCGCCTCGGCGTGAGTTTCCGGAATGACGACACCCTTGCCGGCAGCCAGCCCATCTGCCTTGACCACGACGCGTCCTGCTACGCCCGATAAATACGCCTTCGCCGCGGCCTTATCGGTAAAGCGGCCATACGCACCGGTGGGAATATCGAATTCGCGGCAAAGATCCTTGGTGTAGCCCTTCGAGCCCTCAAGTTGGGCTGCCGCTTTGGACGGACCAAAGTATTCGATACCGGCAGCGGCCAGCGCGTCACCTAAGCCTGCGACCAACGGTCCCTCGGGGCCGATGATAACGAAGCCGATGTTTTCGCGCCGGCACAAGTCGACGATCGCGGCGTGGTCCTCGGCTGACACGTCGATGCACTCGGCGATAGCCGCGATGCCGCCATTGCCTGGCGCGCAGACGAGCCGCGTCAGCAGCGGGCTTTGCAGCAGCGCCCATGCCAAGGCGTGCTCGCGCCCGCCCGATCCGATCAGAAGAATGTTCATCGGCGCGATTTAGCGCAGTCGGCGCTGCACGTCGAGGGCAAGGTGCCATGTGTTAAGGGCGATTTTTCGGGGCAGCGACGCAGCGGCCGTCGACTTCGGACAAATCCGGGGGACAAGCTGGGGCGCACACGAGCCCGCTGCGCGCGGCCAGCGCATCCAGCGTTTCAGGTGCGGCGGAGGCGGTCTTGAGCTGCTTGCCGGTGAGCGCGTTGTAGCGCTCCAATGCGCGGCGGACGCCTTGGCCCCATTTGCCGTCCTCGATGCCCGGCATGCAACCGACACGGGCGAGATTGGACTGAATAGCCTTCGTCAAGACGACGGCATCCAGGTTTGAAGCATCGGCGCGAGGTGACGCAGTCGGCTGCGGCGCGTTGGAGGCAGGAATGGCGGCCGCTGCCGGGGCATTCGCCGACGCAAAACGCGACACGCCATCGCGCAGCAGCATTTGTTCACCATGCTCGGCATTGGTCTGCAACGCCGTCGCTTTCAATTCAGCGTCGGTCAGCCAATGCATGCCCTTCGGCGGCGAGCTGATCAGCAGCGGCATGATGCTGTCGTCGATGCCCATCTCGTTAAAATATTTGCGGATCCTGACGTAAGTCTCGTCATTGGTGGCGGTCTGCACGGTCTTTTTCGCACCGAACGTCTCGGACACGACGCGTCGGTCGATTTCCACGATCCGCCCGCCGCGATAGGCGCGCTGCACCTCATACTGGCGGTAGACTTTCTGGTAGGTCTGGAACGAGGTGATCTGATGCACGCCGACCAGCGTCGACTTGCCAACAAAGCGACGCGCGCCACTCGCCAGCAGGAAGCCACACGATGACGCGCAGATCGCGCCGGGAGCATGCGCGCGTCCCAGCGCACGGCCACCGTTGATGCGCTTCTTGCAGGCTTGATCGTTGCGCGCGCAGGCGACCAACTCGGTCCGCGTGACCACGACGTCCAGTCCGCGCGCACGGATCAGCCGCCCCATCGCCATGGCTTCGGGCACCGAGCCACCACCTGAATCGACAAAGACCGGCAATTTGCGTTTGGCGGTCTCCGCCAGCACCGCTTTGAGTTCGTCGGCCGACCCAGTGCCGATCTTTCCTTCGATCGCGACCCACTCCGGGCAGGCCGGCTCGCACTCGGCATCTGCCATGCGCACCAGCTTGATCGTGGCTTCTTCCTCGTTGTCCTTGCCGGCCATATAGGCCTGCCGAAGCCCGAGTATCGCGCCGCGATTATCCGGGGTGATCGCCAAGGCCTTGACGAAATCGGAGACCGCGTTCGGGAACTGCTTTTTCTCGGTGTAGGCAAAGCCGCGCAAGAGCAATGCAAATTCGTAGTTCGGCCGCAACTCGATGGCGTGTGTCGCGTCGCGCAGCGCCGCATCCACGTTCTTGCTCCGCAGATGGCTGATACCGCGATTGGCATAAGCGAACGCCAATTTGGGATCTAGATCGATGGCGATATCGAAATCGGCAACCGCCGTTTCGTAGCGCTGCAGGTTGAGGTAGGCCAGACCGCGATTGCCGTATAGGCGCGCCCGCTCGGTAGCCGCAGCAGCGCCGCCCATAAGTTCCAATGCTTTGGTCAAGTCTGCGATCGCCAAATCGTTGGAACCGAGGCCAATGCGGGCACCGCCGCGTTCGGCGTAAGCCGCCGCGTATCCCGGCGCGGCCTTGAGTGCCTGCTCGAAATGCTCGGCGGCAGTCTTGAAGTCGCGCTGCTTGAGATCACCAATCCCTTGATTGAATGCGGCGCGCGCGGCCGCATTGGGTGTCTCGGGCTTGCGATCCGCAGTTTGCGAGGTCGCTTTTTCGGCTCGGATCGGCTCCGAGCTGCCGGTGCCGTCTGACGTCAGGCCCGGTGGCTCGATCTGTTGGGCTATGGCACAGAGCGGCAGTAACATCAGCGCAAGCGCGAGACGCACGGCATCGATCCTGCCGAAATTGACACGCCTCATCACGCCACCAGAACTTAACGCACAACCATGCTCAAACTCGAAGGTGCACATCTTTCTTGCCGTCAGCAAGGCAGGTTTTGATAATCTTTGGTGTGATCGCCGGGCTCGAATCAGTGGCACTCGACAACGCAAGCCGCTAAAAGGCGCTAACGTTCCGCACGAGCACCTCGACCGCAATGACCGCACAGCTTCGACAACCAACGACCGGCGTCGCCGCCGCCAAAAGCAACGTGGCCGAATTGACGGTCTCGGAGCTGTCGAACGCGGTCAAGAAAACGCTCGAGACAACGTACGGCTACGTGCGGCTGCGCGGCGAAATTTCCGGGTATCGCGGGCCGCACGCCTCCGGCCATTGTTACTTTGCCCTCAAGGACGAAAAATCCAAGATCGAGGCGGTCATCTGGCGCGGCGTTTTCAGCGCCCTTCGGTTCAAGCCGCAAGAAGGGCTTGAGGTCATCGCCACCGGCAAGGTGACCACCTATCCAGGGTCGTCCAAGTATCAGATCGTGGTGGAGGCGCTGGAGCCGGCAGGTGCAGGCGCGCTGATGGCGCTGCTGGAGGAACGCAAGCGCAAGCTTGGCGAAGAGGGGCTGTTCGACGAAGCGCGCAAGCAATTGCTACCGCACTTCCCGCGCGTCATCGGCATCGTCACTTCGCCCACGGGGGCCGTCATTCGCGACATGCTGCACGGCTTCGATGAGCGCTTTCCGGCGCACGTGCTGGTGTGGCCGGTGCGGGTGCAGGGGGAAACGTGCGCACAGGAAGTCGCGCAGGCCATCAAGGGTTTCAATGCCTTGCCGATCGGCGGCCCGATTCCGAGGCCCGACGTCATCATCGTCGCGCGCGGCGGCGGCAGCCTGGAAGACTTGTGGGGCTTCAACGAGGAAATCGTGGTCCGGGCGGCAGCCGGCAGCGCTATTCCGCTGATCTCGGCAGTGGGGCACGAGACCGACTGGACGTTGATCGACCTCGCAGCGGATGCGCGCGCGCCGACGCCGACCAAAGCAGCCGAATGGGCGGTGCCGAAATATTCGGAGCTGCTCGATCAAGCCGCCAAGCTGTCAGACCGGTTGCGGGTGGGGTTACGGCGCGCCTTGGAAGGCCACCGCAGCGCGTTGCGGGCAGCCCAGCGAGGGTTGCCGCGGGCACAAGATCTGGTCGCGCTGCCACGACAGAGGTTCGATGCCGTCCAACAGCGCCTGGGGCGCGGGTTGAGCGCCAACACTGCGGCGCACGCGCAGACGCTGGCAAAGATCGCGCCACGGCTGCAGGTGCGCCTGCTGCAACAACGCGTCGAAACGGCCGATAAACGCCTGCATCTCGCGTGGCAGCGCGGGTCGAATGCTCTTGGTCGGGCGGCAGGCACGCGCCGCACCCGCTTCGAGCGGGTGGCGGGACGGCTGGCACCACGGCTGGTGTTACAGCGGCTCGACAGATGGCGGAATCTGCTCGATGCGCAGGGCAATCTGCTTGGCAGCCTTAGCTATCAAAGCGTACTCAGACGCGGCTTCGCGCTCGTGCGGGATGCCGAGGGACGTGCCGTGCGACAGATGAGCGATTTGACAGAGGGGGCTCATCTCGACATTGAATTCGGCGACGGCCATATCGCCGTGCAGACGCTGACGGCGGGCGGTAAAGCACCAACAGGACTGCCGACCGCGAAGCCGGCCGTCACGCGTGCCGGTGCCAAAAAGACGACGCAACGCGGCGGCTCTCAGGGGTCGCTTTTCTGACGGCATCGCGTGACACAACGAAGGGTTTAGAATGGATCGGATCGAGCGGTTTTTTGGCCTCAAGCGCGAGGCGAAGGTGCGCTACATGGATGGTGCGTTCGAAGTCGGCTCCGGCGGCGGTGATTTCGTCAAGTGCGCAGTGACGGGGGAGGCCATTGCGCTTGCCGACCTGCGCTATTGGAGCGTCGAGCGAGCGGAGGCGTATTCAAGTCCCGCAGCTGCACTCAAGCGTCATCTGGACGTGCTATCGGCCAAGGCTTGATCCTTCGAGCTCTATCAGCGAGGCCGACTTGATGCGGGCGATCTACGACTGGATGATGCGGATGTCGGCCGGGCCCAACGCACCCTATGCGCTGGCGCTGGTGTCGTTTCTTGAAAGCTCGTTCTTCCCAATTCCGCCGGATGTGATGCTGGTACCGATGGTGCTGGCCGATCGAAGCAAAGCATGGCGACACGCCGCTTTGGCGACGGTCGCGTCGGTGCTCGGCGGCTTGGCCGGATATGCGATCGGTTACTTCCTGTTCGACACCATCGGACGGCCCGTGCTCGAATTTTATGGGTATGGCGGCAAGACCGACGCGGTCATGGCGTGGTTTCGCGATTGGGGCGTGTGGATCCTCATTGCCAAGGGCTGGACGCCGTTTCCCTACAAGGTGCTGACGATCCTGGCGGGGGCTGCACACATGGATCTGGCGTCGTTCATGATCGCCAGTGTGGTGGCCCGCTCGATGCGGTTCTTCCTGGTGGCTGGTTTGCTGTACTTCTTCGGCGAGCCGATCCGTGATTTCATCGAGAAGCGCTTGACGCTGGTGACGACGGCGTTCGTGGTGGCGCTGATCGGCGGCTTTGTGACCTTGAAATTCCTAGTTTGAGTTGAGGATTTGTGTTGGCTGTTCCTGCTTCCATCCTGCGACACGATGCATATCGCTTGGGCGCGCTGAGCCTGCTGGGGGCGATTGCGGTGATCGGTGCGGCACTGGCGTTCCAGTACCTTGGCGGGTTGGAACCCTGCGCCCTGTGCCTGACTGAGCGATATGCTTATTACGCCGGCATCCCCGTATTATTCGCAACGCTGGTGGCATTGGCCGCGGGCTATAGCCGCTGGGCCGCCGTCGGGTTTTGCCTCGTCGCCTTGGCGTTTTTGGCCAATGCCCTGCTCGGCGGCTATCATACGGGGGCCGAATGGGGCTTCTGGCCAGGTCCATCGACCTGTTCGGGGGCGCTGAAGCCGCTTGGATCACCGGCAGACCTCTTGCGAGGCGGACCAGCCGTCCGCGTGATTCGCTGCGATCAAGCGAGTTGGTGGTTCCTGGGCCTGTCTTTTGCCGGCTGGAATGCATTGATCTCAACAGGCCTGTGCATAACTTTATTGCTGGCTGGACGCATGACGGTGCGCGACGCACCCGCTCGCGATACGAATTTATTTATCTGAATTAACGACTTGATAACTATTTTCCAGGTGATCGGCGGTTCGGCACACGTATTTGCGCTGAAGCTGTTCAGCCACGGCTCACGATAAAATCATCGGTCGAGCAAAATAACGTCTCAAAGATGCCCCAAAGCAACAGCATTGTCCCCTTGTTCACGGAACGCACCGCGAACCGCCGGGTAAGCAGAGGTGTTGCGTAGTGTTTGATTTCTCTTCCCAGGGCGGCGTCGGTGAGGGTTTTCGGTCTCGGATGTCTGAGCGTGTGTCGCGTCGGTTCGAAGCGTCGAGAGCGAAACCAGCCGTGAACCAAGTCCAGTATCGTGCGTTAATTGAATGTCCGTTGCGTCAAAGCGTTTCAGTTTCGAGTGTGTTGCGTCAGTTGCGTTGTGTCGGCACGCGTCGTGTGGGTGCCGAAAGAGCCGAGAGTTCATCGCGTTTGTTTGCGTATCGTTCGGATGACCCGCGCCCCCATCACTCTAAGGCCTCGCTGAAAGGCGTTGCCGCAAAATTGAGACGAGCCGCGTCTGCCAGTGTGTTGCAGCGTATGCGCGACCGGCTCGTCACCCAACAGATCAGTCCTGTAACGCGTTCCGTACTGCGTCCCATCGGCTCCCCTGTCAGCGTTCCCGGCGTCCGCCATTAGTTTCGTGCGTTTTGTAGCCGTGCGTCAGTTTCCCGGATGAGTGCGCGTTGGTCGCGTTCCGGTCGAGTTCAAACCCACACGAGTTGAGCCATGGTTCAAGTTGCGTCAGCGTCACCAGTTGTTTTGCGTCCCGTTGTTCTCAGTCCGCGTGTGCCGGTGCGTACCCCGGCAAGTGACGGCAGTCATCAGTCTCGCGTCGTGCCGTTTCCAGTTGCGTTCGCGTCAGAGGATCAGAATTGGCAATCCGTCGGGCAAGCAGCATTCAATGTGTTGCGTAACCTGCGCCCGATGCCAGCCAGCTCACAAAACGAGTAGTGCGTCACAGTTCAGTACGCGTACCCCGCGTCTAAAAACCCAGGTTCGCGCATGTGCCGATCAACGGCCGGAACCGCAACGAAGAATTGGACGCAACTCTCGCGTCCCACCGAAAGGCAGGTACCTCTAGCGTCGACTTCAAGTCATCTCCAGGTGTCGCATGACAAGGTCTCGCGTAGTGACACAGGAGCGCTGGTCGTACCTGCCCCCTTCTTCTTCATCTTCGTTCGCACCCCAGCCGCAAACTTCAGCGCAAAGCACGCAACCACAACAGGCAGGCTCCCCATGACCCCGAACAACGTCAATCCGGTGCAATGGCAGCAATCAGTCGGCTACGCGCGGTCGGTTTGCGCGCGCGTTTTTCGTGACGGCGGAAAACCGGCCGACGCTCTGGCCGCGTTCGACCTCGACGTGACGGCAACATCAACCGATTGGTCTATCGTCGTCGACCGCATCGCGACACAAATCTCAAAGTCGCAAGTACGGCGCGCGGCTTGACCGCTCGTCGTTTCAGCCCGCCGGCTTGCCGACGACGCCGCGCGTGCCGAGATCAGCGATTTCAGCAGCCGTGAAGCCGAAGTCTCGCAAGACAGTTTCAGTGTCGGAACCAGCGTCCCTGGCTTGATTGCCCGCTTCCGGCTTGGTTCTGCTGAAGCGTGGTGCCGGCGCTGGCGCGGTTACGCCATCGACCATCTGCAGCGTCTGGCGCTCTGCCATATGCGGATTCCGCCCAACCTCGTCCAACGACAGCACTGGCGTGACGCACGCGTCCGTTCCCGCAAATACGTTGGCCCAGGCGTCGCGGGTTTTGCCTTTTATGGCGCCAGCGATGCGCGCGCGCAACTCCGGCCAGCGCTTCCGATCGTGCTGGCGTGGCAACTCCGCATCGGCGGCCAATCCGAGGCCGGTCAACATCTCCTGATAAAAGCGCGCTTCGATCGAGCCCAGCGCAAGCCATTTGCCGTCGGCGGTCTCGTAGACGTCATACCACGGTGCCCCGGTGTCGAGCATATTGGTACCGCGCTCGTCCTGCCATTGGCCGGCGGAGCGAAAGCCATACATCATCGCCATCAGATAGGCCGCGCCGTCGACCATCGCGGCATCGACGACTTGGCCTTTGCCCGATCGCGTCGCTTCGAGCAGCGCTGCCACGACGCCAAACGCCAGAAACATGCCGCCGCCGCCGAAATCTCCGACCAGATTGAGCGGGGGAACAGGCGCTTCACCCTTGCGGCCGATGGCATGCAACGCACCCGACAGCGAGATATAGTTGATGTCGTGGCCGGCCGCGTCGGACATCGGACCGTGCTGGCCATAGCCGGTCATACGCCCGACGACGAGTTTGGGATTGACATCCGCCAGTACGTCCGGCCCGAGCCCCAGACGTTCGATGACGCCGGGTCGGAAACCTTCGATGAGCGCATCGGCCTTGGCGACCAGCCGTTTGACGACGGCGATCCCCTCAGCGCTTTTAAGATCGACGGCAATGGTTTGGCGGCCGCGCGCCAGCACATCGAACTTAGGCGTGCGCCCAGGCACCCCCAGATCTGCCGTGTCGCGACGGTCGACGCGGACCACGGTGGCCCCCATATCGGCGAGCAGCATGCCGGCGAACGGCGCCGGGCCGATGCCCGCAAGTTCGATGACGACAAATCCCTTGAGCGGCCCCATACGCGTTTTCCTTTGCGAACTCATCGTGTTTTGACACGATAAGTTGTGTCTCCGACCAAGCCAACTGCATTCGGCACAGGTCCATGCAAACGCCATGTGGTATTATTCGGCATTGTCTCGAATTCGCTAAGCACTTCTAAAGCGCCGTGTGGTTGCTTGTCTGTTGATCACCAAGCGCGAAAGCGGATCAATGGCCGTTCAAATTTCAAAAGATGATGCGAGAAATGCCGGGTTTCGAGCGCGCTTGCGACCGCGTGCGCTGGCGTCCACAGCCTATCCTAGTCTGGCCGAGCGCCTGGAAGATATCGACTGGGCGCTCCGCGAGACAGAAATCCGCTATCGCGACCTGCTCGACAACCAGGAAGACGTCATCTTGCGCTGCGACAGCAGCGGTCGGGTCACGTTCGTCAACACGTCAGTATGCACTACTTTTGCCGTAACTCCGGCGGTAATCCTGGGCACGCAATTTCTACCGCGCGTGGTTTCAGGCCATCGCCCGCCCGCGCTTACCCCGGACACCAGGTTGCGCCGGCAACGGTTCAGCCTTGAACTGGAGACGGCTGCTGGGCCGCGCTGGTTTGATTTCGAAGAACACGTGGCGACCGCTGGAAGCCTCGATTTTGAGACCCAGCTGGTCGGGCGCGACATTACCGAGCAGCACCGCCAGGAACTCGAACTGGCTGAAGCGCGCGATCAAGCCGAAGCGGCCAACCGAGCCAAATCGAGGTTTCTGGCCGCCATGAGCCACGAAATCCGAACGCCGATGAACGGCATTCTCGGCATGGGCACGCTGTTGAAAGACACGGAAATGTCGGCCGATCAGCGCACGTTTGTGCAGGCCATCGACCGTTCCGCGCGCACGCTGTTGGCACTGATCGACGAAATCCTGGATTTCTCCAAGATCGAAGCGGGCAAACTCGATCTGGAGGCGCGCACCTTCAATATTGAGGATTGCGTCCAATCGGTGGTCGAACTGCTGGCGCCAAAGGCCAACGAGAAGGGCATTGAACTGGCGTGGGCGATCGATCCGGCGCTGCCGGAAATGGTCCTGGGCGACGAGATGCGCGTCCGGCAAATCGTCACAAACCTCGTCGGCAATGCGGTCAAATTCACGGAGACGGGCGGCGTTCTGGTGACGGTCGGCTTGAAGAGCCACGCGGGCCACCACTCACCCATCGCCGACCCCGTGCCGAACAAATCATATGACCTGCGGCTCGCCGTATCGGTGGCCGACAGCGGCATCGGGATCAAACCGGAAGCAATCGAGATGCTGTTTTCCGAGTTTGAACAGGGCGATCCTGCAGTGCATCGCCAGCACGGCGGAACCGGCCTCGGCTTGGCGATATCTCGGCGTCTGGCGCGCGCGATGGACGGCGACATTCTCGTCAGTTCCGATGCCGGGCACGGCTCACGCTTCACCGCGACCATGACGTTGCAACGGGTCAACCATGCCCGCCCACTCAGATCTCCCGGAGCGGACAACGACGCCACGCATGTATTGCTGGCGGGCCTGATGCCGGTGGCGGAGGCGGCGTTGCGCTTGACCTTCGACGGCGCGCACGTTCCAGTCGAGGCAGTCGCGTTCGAGATGGCGGACGCCGCCTTGGCCGCAGCCGCCCGGGAAGGGGTGCCGTTCACGGTGGTTATCATGGACGGTTCCGTTGCGACCGCGGAGGCCGGCCACCTACTGGCTGCGGCGAAGACCCTGAACCCCAACGTCGATGTGCGTGGTATCGTCAGCTTCGATGCCAAGCGCCATCAAGTTTACGATCGCTTCAAGCTTGCCGGATTCAACGGCTACCTGCTGCGGCCGGTTCGGCCAAGTTCGTTGCTTGTGCAGACACTTGGCGGCCATTTCGGCCGGCGGGTGCATCGGCCGGCGATCGATCTGAAGAAATTGCGGAGTTTTGGTGCACATGCCGACGAGCGGCGGCGGCTGCGCGTATTACTGGCTGAGGACAACGAGATCAACGCGCTTGTCGCCCGCCGCATGCTCGAACACAGCGATTGCGACGTGACCCATGTGGGTGACGGAAATCAGGCTGTCCGCTTATTGACTGAGCCGCAGGCAGCGGCCGGCGTCTTCGATCTGGTGCTGATGGACATGCATATGCCGGTCATGGACGGGCTCGACGCCACACGCTGCATCCGACGCCACTTCAGCGAACATGCAACGGTTGTTGGAACCCGACGCGCGCCATACATCGTCGCGTTGACGGCAAACGCTTTCGCCGAGGATCGACAACGCTGTCTCGATGCCGGGATGGACGACTATCTGGCTAAGCCCTTCGAACGCGCCGAATTCGATGCGCTGATCGAGCGTTTGCGGCGACCGGACTAGGTGCTTCCGGGAAATGTGTGAAGCGGTTTTTCGATCAGAAGCACGACAAAACAAAGAGCTGGAGTCGTTCCGCGATGCCACCAAGACTGGAACGACCCTAGGCTTCAAGCGCGTTCAAATCGCCTCAAAACGCCCGCCGAGGCCAGTCATCAGGGGCTGAAACGTCGGGAAGCTGGTTGCGACGTAGGTGATGTCATCGATGGCGATGGGGGCGTCCGCGCCGAGGCCAAGAATCAAAAACGCCATGGCGATGCGGTGGTCCATGTGAGTTGCGACCGTGCCGCCACCGCGTACGCCCGCGCCACCGGAGACGATCATCGCGTCTTCCTCGACGCGGGCAGCGATTCCATTTGCCGTGAGGCCAGCGACGGTGGCAGCCAGGCGGTCGCTTTCCTTGACCTTCAGTTCACCGACACCTTCCATACGGGTTTCGCCCGACGCGAACGCCGCCACGCAAGCGAGCACGGGATATTCGTCGATCATGCTGGGTGCGCGCGCCGCCGGCACGGTGACGCCGCGCAGCGCCGAATGGCGCACCCGCAGATCCGCCACCGGCTCGCCGCAGGCGTCGCGCCGGTTTTCAAAGGCGATGTCGCCGCCCATTTCGGCCAGCGTATCGAACAGGCCGGTGCGGGCCGGGTTGACGCCGACATTTTCG
>JANXYD010000033.1 GCA_025350265.1 Hyphomicrobiaceae bacterium
GCGCGCCGCCGCCCGTGCGCCCGTCCGGTGCGGTGATCCGCCAGATCAACGATGCGATCGATACCGCAATCAAGCGTGCGCCAGGGGCCGACAAGGAATGGGTGCGGCAGCATTTCATCCATCATCATTCCAAGTCGTATCTCGTCACGCCTAATCTTTATGCGGCCGACCCCAGCAGCGCCGAAGAATCCGCGCGTGCGCTGGCCATGAACCAGTTGGCGGGCGTGCTGACCGATCTTGAACTGGTGCGCTGGCCGACAAAGAGCGAACTGAAGCAATTGCGAAGCGAAGAGTCGGCGACAAGTTCCACCGACCTGACCGAAATCCGCAAGAAATTCGCCGAGGAATGGAAAGCCCGGGGCGGCATGGAAGAAGAGGCGGTCAGCGTCGGTGTCATCCGCAATCACGGGCTGTTCTCGAAGGCAGAGCGCGCGCTGCAGATCGCCAAATGGAGTCCGCACGCCCGCGCCGACATCGAGATCTTTAGGCTGATCGAAAGCGCCGGCCTCACGCCATTGTTGATGGCACTCGGCGATCAAGGCGGCGAGCAGGGTCGCAATAGCGCTCAACCGTCGCAGCGAGCGCTGCCCGCAACGGTGGCATGACGAACAGGATCGCGCTACCAGACGCTTGGGACTAGCCAACTTCTTTCGTCATGGCCGCGAAGGCGGCCACCCAAGCGAGCATCAATTCGGCAACCAGCGCTGTGCGCGATGGCGGAACATCGCTTGTCGACAGATCGGGAAATATCAGGTGTGAGCGGTTTTCCGACATGAAGCACAACAAAACAGAGAGCGAGGGTCATTTCGCGGTTCTACCAAAACCTGAACGAGCCTAGAAATTGACGAACCCCCTCCAAGGAATAACCCCGCATCGATGACTGCTCTCACCCTGCTGCTCAAGATCTCCGTGCCGCCACTGCTGGTCGCCCTCATGTCGCTGGCGGCGCGGCGCTGGGGGGCGACGTTCGGCGGACTGATCATGGGGCTGCCGTGGATGACGGGGCCGGTGGTGTATTTTCTCGGTGCTGAAAAGGGCACCGATTTTGTCGTATCCGCAAGCCTCGGGGTCGAACTCGCGGTGTGGGGCATGGGCGCATACATCCTCGGTTTTGGCTTTGCGTCGCGTGGCGGGCATTGGCTGACCGCGCTCGTCACCGGGATTGTTGGCTACGTCGCCGTCGGTCTTGTCACGCAAGGGCTGGCGGTGCCGTTGTGGCTGGCGACGGCTGTCGCCGTGCTGGTGCTGGTGCTGGTCTACCTGCTGTTGCCGCGCCCGACCTCGTCAGCCATTCCAGGTCGTCTGCCGCAATGGGATATACCCGCGCGGATGGTTGCGACCTTCGTGCTCGTCGGTCTGATCATGATCACGGCCGACCGCCTCGGCCCGCAGCGCTCCGGACTGATCGCCAGTTATCCGGTCATTCTCACGGTGATTGGGTCGTTCACGTTGCGGCAATGGGGACGCGACGCCTTGCTCCGCGTTTTGCGGGGAATTTCGCTCTCGCTGTTGGCGTTCGTCGGCTTCTTCGCCGTCGTCGGCTTCGGCGCACCGGCACTCGGACTGGAGGCGGCCTATGCAGCGGCCACCACGGTCGCCCTTTCCATCAGCGCCGTGATCCTGTTCAAGAACCACCGCCCGCTGCCCCCGGTCGCCACGGCCTGATTATCCAGCGCTACTTCTTCAGCAGTTGATCGAGGAAGCCTTTGACCTTGTCGCGCGCCGCGGGATCGCCGTTCAGTACGCCTTTGAGGGTTTCCTGCACCTCGCGGCCAGCAGGAGTCTTGGCAGCGTCCTGGATTGCCTGCACGGCGTGGCTCGGGTCGCGCAGCAGACCGCCCAATTCCGGCGTCACCGTGGGTTTGTCAATTGAACCTTGCACCTTCAGCGGCACCTCCAAGCCGGGGCCACTGCCGGTGATGACCTTCGGCCGGAGCATGTAGTCCATCGTGCGTTGCGGCAGGTCGATGGTACCGGTACCCGTCGCCTTTACTTGCGCGCTGCTGATCCTCAGGTCGTCGTTGCGCGCGAGACCGTTACTGATCTGCGCGGACGCTGCAAACTCCGTGAAGTCCGTCTTTTCGCTCGGCGAGCGATCCAGCCCCGCGAACTTGCCCTGCCCGAGATTGCGCATGATGGTCGCAAAATTGAGTCCCATCAGTGCGCCGTCCGCGACTGCGATGTCGGCCTTGCCGTTCATCGTCTGCACGATCTGCCGTTCGGTCGCACCTCGGCCGGCAACCGCCACCGCGATGCGCGCGCGGCCGGACAGCCAGTCAAAGTCGGAGACCGCCTTCAGAAACGGCAATGCCGACACGCCGTCCGCGACGATGTTCGCACCCACGACCGCATCGGCCGCACTGGCATCGATCGTGACGATGCCGCGCGCGCGTCCGTCGTAAAGATGGACGTCTTCAAGCAGCAAGCGGGCGGTTTTACCCTTCGCCACCACGTTGATTTGGCCGGCACCCGCAGTCAATTCTTGCCACACGATATGATCGAAGCCGATCTTGAGGTCGGCGTCGACAAGACCGAGCGCGGTCAAGTCGAGCGGTTCGTCGCTCCAGCCTTGGCGTTTGACGAAGCCGCGCACCTGCTTGCGTTGGTCTCCAGCGTTCGCTGGCGTCGCCGGTGCGATTTGCAACAAGTCCTCGATCGATTTGGGCGTGACGGTCGGCGTACCAGCGGGTGCTGTTGCGGGAGCAGAGACGGGCTCGGCCTGCACCGCCGGCTTAGCGTTCGCCATAACTCGCAGTATATTCAAATCGAGCGTCGCGAAACGCACGGCACCCTTCACCACGGGCTTGCTGCCGCGCGTTTCGAAACTCAGCGCGCCACTACCTTCCAACGAGCCGAACGCGACACGCGTATCGCTCAACGCCGTCATGCCCGAAGATTGTCTTATCTTCGCATCGATCGACAAGCCACCCGCCAACTGCTCCCCGAGTGGCCGCCCGGTCCAGCGCGCGAGCGCCTCGAGCGATGCCGCCTTTCCCGTCAACCGCCCGTCGATGTCGAGGTCTGCGCCCGGTGTGACAACGCCGTCGAAGGTGAGCGCCAAGGGGGCCGCGCTGGTCTTGATCTGCGCCTGGACCGGACGCGCATCGAGCAATGCGCGGAACGGCGACAACTGCGCCGAGACCTGCACGGGTTCGTTGTGCCAACTGAAGTCGCCAACGATATCGAGCGGGCTGGCGATATTCAGCAACGCCAATTGCACATTCAGCGCCGACACTGTTTGGTCCATAGTCGTCCGCGCGTCGCGATATCGCACGGTGCCGTCGACGATGCTGACGTTGCCGAGCGAGATGTCGCCTATGCGCGATTTGGGCTTGCTGCCGCGCGCCGCCGCGTCGCTTGAGCCGCGCATGAAATCCTGCAGCTCCTTCGGTAGTGACTTGGCATCGCCGCCGGCCTCAGCCAGCCTGATCTTGCGCACCGGCAGCAGGTTGTCGTCGAGGCTTGCGAAATCCCAGCTGCGGCGGCCGTTCACATCGACGCGCAGGTCGAAAACCGGGCGGCGCAGAAACAGCCTGTCGATGCTCACATCGTGCAATAGCAGCGGCAGCAACTGGATCGCGACTTCGATCTCTGCCACCTTGAGCAGCGGTTGCGCGCCCATCTCGGGCGGGGCCGACAGCGTCACGTCACGCAGCGATACGGCGGGGCGTGGCCACAGCGACAGCGTGGTCGGACCCGCGATCACCAGGTCACGCCCCGTGCGCGCGCGAACCTCGGCCTGCAATTGATCGCGAATGAGGCCGGTCGGCACGAATACGAAGGCGGCGACCGCCGCGGCAACGGCGAACACCAGCAGCCCGCCCACGGCATAAAGCAACAGGTGCAGTACGCCGATGCCTTTGCCCTCCTCCGCATCCGGTGGCGGCGGCAAGCGGCGCGGACGCGGCGGCGGTGGCGCGCCGCGCTGGGTGACGATGCGCGGCATGCCCTCCGCGTCCTGCCAATGAAGCTCGGGTTCGGGCAGGCTCTCGCGGCGCTCGTTCGGCGCGTGCTGGCCGCGGCCATGATCTTTGGTCGGCCGGAAAGTTCCCAAAGAGGGCGGTGGACGGCGCTCGGTCATGGAGGCTCAGATTGCTCGATTGTCGCTTGAGAAAGGGCTGAAATACTTCGATTCTCTAGTGTCGTTATGGTTCGCGATGTTCGATAGGCGTAGACGAAACTCCGACCAACGTCGCGATCAGGAAACGAGATTGGCATAATCGACCGGTTATGGCACACCCGGCGCAGGAATTCGGTCGCTTTGATGGCGTTTTCCACCTCGGTTTTGAATTCAAATGTCGATAAATCGACGTAGGTGGCCGTCCGCTGGGCCGCCCTGACGCCGACAAAATGTGAGCGATGCGTCGATGACGGCACTAACGCGACCTGCATCGCAGAGGCAAAGTCATTGGCTGATGTGGCGGGGCCTGGGCCTCGGCCTCGCTATCGGCAGCGCGGGGGCTGCGGTCTTTGTCCTGTTGGCACTGCCGTTGCCTTGGTTTCTCGGCGCACTGACGGCCACCTTGGTGGCGTCCGTGCTCGATGTACCGCTGGTGCCACCGAAGCGCCTCGGCGTGCTGTTGCGCGCGGTATTGGGTGTTGCGATTGGCGCCGCATTCACGCCGGAATTACTAGCGCGCGGTGCACCGATGCTGATCAGCCTGGCGGGATTGTTGCCGTGGATGGCACTGTTGATCGGCGGCGGCTACTGGTTTTTTACCCGGCGCGCGCTGCTCGACCCGATGACGGCCTTCTTCGCCTCGGTGCCTGGTGGTCTGTCGGACATGGTGTTGTTCGCCGAGGAAATGGGGGCCGATGCGCGTGCAGTGACGCTGATCCAGCTCAGCCGCAACGTGCTGGTGGTGTTTGCGCTGCCGCTTTATCTGCAGTGGCACGAAGGTATCGCGGTCGCCCGGCAAGCGTTCGTCGCCAAATCGCATCTTGCCGATTTGACGTTGGACAGCGCCGGCGAACTGCTGCTGCTGGGCGTGGTGGGCGTGTTCATCGCGCGCCGTCTCGGCATTGCGGGGGGGGCCATTGTCGGCCCGATGATCCTGTCGGGCGTCACCCATGTGCTCGGACTGACCACCGTGTCGATGCCCTTCGAGATCATGACGCCGACACAAATCCTGCTCGGCATTCTGCTCGGCGCGCAATTTCGCGGGCTGACGTGGCTTGAATTCCGCACCACGTTGACATCGGGGCTGGTGTTTACGGCGGTCCTGCTGGCGGCAGCACCGTTGGTGTCGCTGCTGGTGGCGAAGCTCAGCGGTTTTTCGTCGACGTTGACGCTGATGGCCTATGCCCCCGGCGGCCAGGCCGAGATCAACATCCTGGCGTTTTCGCTGCACGTCGACGTGGCCTTCGTCGCGGTGCATCATCTGCTGCGGGTGGCGCTGGTGATGGTGGCGGCGCAGGCCATGGTGCGCTGGCAACGTGCGGCCACCTGATCTGGCCCGTCACGCCTTGGGTTTGACCGCGATCGCCGGCGCGGCACACACGGCGGGCAAATTCTGCAACTTGCCGTCGGCTTGCAGCTTCGCCAGTTCGCCGCATTTTTGGCCAACCGCTTCCGGTGTCGTTTGTGCCGCCGGAGCAAGTGTCATCAGCCGCGTACGCATTTCAGCATAGTGTTTCGGGCGCTGTGACTTGAAGCGCTCAAGTTCCGTCAGCGGCCAGTCCGAAATTTGCAGCGAAACGTCGGCGAACGAGTTGAAAATCCCCGCCGACCGGCCCGACCGCACCAGCATGATCTGGCCGAGATTGACAACCTCACCCGCAGCCACCGTGAACGACGCGTAACTGCGCCGGAGTCTACCGTCGCCTTGTGGTTCGACCATGACCAGCTTGGAGCGCGTCCGGTAGCACGCAAAACCAAGCACATGGTACTCGCCGGGCGATAGCAGGACTTCGAGCACATTGGTTACGGCGGTGTGCTCGAGTTTCAAGGTCTGCTGCGGACGGTACAAATCGCCGTCACGCACGCCGACGCTAATGGCCGTCGTTAGGCATGACGGATCCGGCGATGGAAATCGAATGAAGGCCACCGCTTGCTTGGAGTCGCGCAGCGTTTCCGGGTTCGACAAGTGTTCGTTGACGCGCCCGCCGCCGCTGCAGCCGCACAAGCCGGCAATCGTCAGCCAGCCCAGCAGCACGAGCCCGAGTTTGGGCCTTGCGCCCGCCGCCCCGCACGACCCTTGGCCCACCATGTTAAGTCCCCACTCGCATCCAGCGTGCGACGCTAACTGAGGGTTGTATCCGTGGCGAGCGGAAATCGCGAC
>JANXYD010000250.1 GCA_025350265.1 Hyphomicrobiaceae bacterium
CTGCGCCTGATCGAGGATCTCGAAGCCAGCGCCGACTATCGCCGTCGACGCGCAGATATTGCGGCGTACAACACGTCGAGCGGCGTGCTGAAACGGGGCATCGCACTGACGCCGGTGCAGTTCGGCATTTCATTCACGCTGGCGCAGATGAACCAGGCGTCGGCGCTGGTGCATGTTTATCAGGATGGGTCTATCCTGCTGAACCACGGCGGCACGGAGATGGGGCAAGGCCTGTTCGTCAAGGTGGCGCAGGTGGTGGCTGAAGAATTCGGTGTGCCGCTCGCGTGTGTCCGGCCGACGGCTGCGAACACGGCGATGGTGCCGAACGCCTCACCGACGGCTGCGTCCGCCGGCTCCGATCTCAACGGCATGGCGGCGCAGGTCGCGGCGCAAAAAATCAAGCGCCGCATGGCTGAAGTTGCAGCTGTTGCTTTCGGTGTCGGCGCCGCGGAGATCAGCTTTCGCAACGGGCGGGTGGTGGCGCGCAATCAAGCAATGACATTTGCTGAGTTGGCCGCGATGAGCCGCCGCGCGCGCGTGGCGCTGTCGGCGACGGGCTTTTACAAGACGCCGGATCTGGATTGGAATCGCGCCGAGAAAACCGGCCGCCCGTTCTATTATTTCGCCTACGGTGCGGCCTGCAGCGAGGTGGTGATCGATACCCTGACGGGAGAACTCAGGGTCACCCGTGTCGATATTCTGCAAGACGTCGGCCGCTCGTTGAACCCGGCCATCGACATCGGTCAGATCGAAGGCGGCTTCGTGCAAGGCATGGGCTGGTTGACGACGGAGGAATTGTATTTCGACGCGCGCGGCCGGCTCGCGACGCACGCGCCGTCGACCTACAAGATTCCGGTGGCGTCCGACGTGCCGGCCGATTTTCGCGTGCAATTGCGAACCGAGCCCAATCGTGCAGCGACCATCTATCGCTCCAAGGGCGTGGGCGAGCCCCCGCTGATGCTGGCGATATCGGTCTTCTCGGCGATCCTTGATGCATTGAGTTCGCTCGCGCCCGGGCGTCAGGTTCCTCTTGATTCACCCGCGACGCCGGAGCGCATCTTGGCGGCTGTCGACGCGCTGACGAACCGAACAGCGGGCGCATCGCCATGACTGCGGAGCGCGGCGTGGGTCATGACCGGCATCACATGTGTTCAGGTGTCCGCGAATAATCATGCTCCGGTGCGGATGCGTGCCATGGTGCGCCTCAAGGGTAATCGACAATTTCAACATCCGTAGGGCCTTCGGCGGTCCATACGAAGCAAGCCCACCATTGGTCGTTGCTGCGGATCGAATGTTGCCCTTTCCGATCGCCTTACAGCGCCTCTAGTCTGTTGCCGGGCGGCGACCGCAGATCGGCGAGGGCTGTTGCCGCATCGATCATATCAAGCTTGCGGGCCACAATGGTTTTGAACGGTCGCCACTTGGCCGGGCCATCGCCAGATTCGAAAAGGGCTTTCGTGCGTTTGTCTGCAAAGCTGCAAATGGCCATGGGATCACCTCATCGAGATGGCCCCATCACCGTCATGGTGCGTTAAGTCGATACGCATTATGTACACGTATCCATGCGACGATCAACGGAATGACAGGTAGCGAATTGCCATTACCAAATAGGGTTCGTGATTTTGCTGTCCGTTATTCTAGGGTTCAGGTGAATACTATGAATTCAACGGCTGTTGCAGGTGCCGTCGCAATTTACAATGTGATAAAAATCGTCGCCCGCTTGCGTTTTGTGCATGTGAGGATCAGGCTGCCCGAAAATTGCCAATAGGAGCCTCGCAGCTATGCCCGTCGTCAATCGTATCGCCGGAATGAAAGACGAGATCACGGCATGGCGCCGCGATCTGCACGAGCATCCGGAGTTGCTTTACGACGTGCATCGGACCGCAGCGTCGGTCGCGGACAAGCTCAAGGCGTTCGGTTGCGACGACGTGGTGCCGGGCATCGGCAAGACTGGCGTCGTCGGCATCATCAAGGGCAGGCGGCACACGTCGGGCAAGGTGATCGGCATGCGCGCCGACATGGATGCGTTGCCGCTTGAGGAAATCACCGGCCTGCCGTATGCGTCAAAAATCAAAGGCATGATGCATGCGTGCGGGCACGACGGG
>JANXYD010000252.1 GCA_025350265.1 Hyphomicrobiaceae bacterium
GGTGCCTCGGCGCCGCCCGGCATGTCCGGTTTCTTGGTAAACATAAAAACTCCCTCCAACGTAGTTTTGGACCCGACGGGCTGTTAGCCTCGTCCCCTCGACACACTATTTCGATCCCTAGCGCGGCTATTTATGCTCGCAAAGATGTCACGGGTGCGGCACTATAACAACACAGCCCCGGACATTGCGAGAAATTCATCAGTTTCGTGACTCATACCGACTGGAAGACGGTCCGTACATCGGCTTTGCAGGCAGCGTCACGATTTTAGCCGCCCGCGCGTCAGTCGTGCCGTATGCGCCACAGTCAGCGGGCAACGGCCTGGCGCTTAGCGCGTGACGCCCAGCGCCGACAACGGTTTATAGAAGCCGGGCGCGAGACCGGCTTCGGCACGCGCCTTGTCGTTGAACGGCGGCTTGATTGGCCCACGAAAATACTGCCGCACCAGCGCATGAAAGGTCGGCTCGGGCGCAAGCTTTTCGCGTTCGCACAAGAAGCGGAACCACTTGGCCCCATAGGCGACGTGGCGCTTTTCGTCGCGGTAGATAATGGCCAAGATGGCAGCCGACTGCATATCGCCACCAGCCTCCAGGTTTGCTTGCATCGCCGGGCCGACGTCCAGTCCGCGTGCCTCCAGCACCAGCGGCACGATAGCCACGCGCGCGAGCAGACTATCCTTGGTCGCCTGCGCGGCCTGCCAAAGCCCATCATGAGCGGGATGGTCGCCATAACCGGCATCCAGCCTGTGCAGGCGCTTAGCCAGCAATTCGAAGTGCTTCGCTTCTTCCAATCCGACCTGCACCCAATCGTCGAAAAACGCCGTCGGCACCGGCGCACGCACGAAGCGGCCGACCAGATCCCATGTCATGTCGATGGCATTGAGTTCGATGTGGGCGAGCGAATGCAGCAACGCGATGCGGCCTTTGAGGCCACCGGTCGTGCGCTTCGGCATCTGGCGCGGCGGCAGTAGTTCCGGTTTGTCGGGGCGGCCGGGTCGGTCGGGCATTTCTATCCGGTCGCTGCGGTTGCCCAGCGACAGGCGGCCACCATACCACGCTTTCGCGGTGGATTTGGCGAGGCGAACTTTCTCTGCCGTATCGCTACAGGCGACAATGGCGCGCGCGGCAGCCGCAAGCGAGGTTGCGCCGTCGATCGTGGGATCGTCCGCCGCAGCGACCAGCAAAGTGTGGCTCACGGGGCCATCGCCTTCACCGCCGCCAGCACGTCCTCGGCATGGCCGGGCACTTTGACCTTGTGCCAAAGCCTGGCGATCTTGCCTTTGCGATCAATCAGAAACGTGCTGCGCTCGACGCCCATGTACGTCTTGCCGTACATCGATTTTTCAGCCCAAACGCCGTACGCGACCACGACCTTTTTCTCTTCGTCGGCGGCCAACTGCACCGTCAGTTCGTGTTTTTTGCGGAACTTCGCCTTGCTGGCGACCGGATCGGGGGAAATGCCGATGATAGTGGCGCCGGCCTTTTCGAACTCGGCGACGAGGCAGCTGAAATCTTTCGATTCGGTCGTGCAGCCAGGCGTATCGTCCTTGGGATAGAAATAAAGCACCGCCAGCTTGCCGCGAAACGCCGACAACTTCACGGGGACTCCGGTGTCGGAGGGCAATTCGAAATCTGGGGCCTTGTCGCCTTCTTTGAGCATCGTTTGCCTCGTGTTGGGTTTGGCGGGTCGTTTCGAGCGCATTGCGCACGCCATCCTGCCGACGTTATTGGTCTGTGTAATCGGCCCGATGCAGCACTGCAGTTGCCTGTGCGTGAGTTGCTGCGACCGCCTACGCTTGATAGCGCGCCGCCGCCGGTTCTGGTAGTGGCATCATGTGGGGTCGCGGGGGATCGCACGACAATGATGGCTGCCGGTGTGCACTGGGCACGTCGGACGCGATGGGTGCTGCCGGATGACACGATGCAATTGGTGCTGCCGCACCTGAACGGCTCTGCAGACGAGGGGCAGTGGAAAGTAACGGAGCAGATCGCCGCACCGGGCCTGTGGCCCGCGACGTTGGACCCGTGCCGGGACCGCGCCGGCAGCGCCGTGTGCGGAGCTCCTCTGACGACCGCACGCCACCGGTCCACGGACGCGCCTTCAAAGTGCTGCGCGCGCTCTTCGCCCTCGCACTGATCCTCAGCGGCATCGTGGGCATCGCCGCCTTTCGGTTGTCGCGTGGACCAATTTCTCTGGCTGCGTTCAAAAATACGATAGAAACATCCATATCCCATGAACTCGGCACCAACACGTTCTCGGTGCGCGACGCGGAATTGACGCTTGGTTCCGACGGGCTGGAAATCGCGCTGCAGGATATTCGCATCACCGATGCGACGGGCGTCGCCTTGGCGCAGGCCCCGCGCGCGGTGGTTTTACTGAGCGGGCAAGCAGCCCTGCGTGGGCAGATCGGATTTTCCAGGCTTGCTCTGGTCAACACCCGGCTGCAGTTCTTCTATGCCGAAGACGGCACGCTCTCGGTGAAGTTCGCGCAATCGACCGATTCCCCGCAGCCAACGTCACAGCCCGCGCAAACGGCCCAGGCGTCCGTGTCAGCCGAGACGGCTTCAGCCGCTGAATGCGCGGGCGCTATCGATTTCGTCAAGGCGATGACCGATATCTCGGCGCAAGCGCGCAAACGTCAACACGTCTCCGCGTATTTGCGCGAAATCGGCCTTGAGCAGACAACGCTGGTCGTCGATAACGGCCGCCGCAAAACCATCTGGCGCGTGCCCGAGATCAAGATTGATCTCAGTCACAAGGCCAGCCGCAGCCTGATCGAAGGTCGCGCGTTGATCGACAGTCTTACCGGCCCATGGTCGCTGGATTTCCAGACCACTGAAATTGCCAACTCGCAGCAACTGGTGATCCAGGCGCAGGTTGCAGGTGTAAATCCGCGCGGACTTTCGCGACAGGTTTTGTCGTTGGCGAACTTCGAACAGGTCGACGTGCCGCTCGACGGCGAAGCGCGGCTCGAGTTGTCATCGAAAGGCGTGGTGGGGGCGGCTACCTTTGCTTTGACGGCCCGCGATGGCCGCGTGCTGGCGACGCATGCGACCCAGCGCACCGGCCACGTCGAAGCCGGCTCCATCAAGGGCGCGTACGATGGGCAGGCCGCGCGGTTTACTTTTGCCGAAGCCTCGTTGTCGATGGATCGCAACCGCCTCGACCTGGTGGGAAGCGTGACCCGTGCCGCCTCGACCGTGCCCGACGCTTCGCCGCTGTGGAATTTTGAATTCAGCTCGACCGGCGGGACGCTCGCCCCCGCGACGCCTGACGCCGCCCCCGTCCTGATCGACCAGTTCCGTGTGCGAGGGCAACTGGCCCCCGAAGATCAACGACTGGCGCTGCAGGAAATCATCCTCAACGCTGGCGGTGCGGCGATCGCCGCCCGTGGCAACGTCAGCGACCTCGCCACTGACGCCAACCGCGCAGCCGATCTCGAAGCCCGCATCGCCCCGATGCCGATCGCACACCTGTTGCAGTTATGGCCATCGACGCTTGCGCCGGACGCCCGTGCGTGGATCGCGACGCATCTGCTCAAGGGGCAACTCAACGGCGGCATCGTCAAGATGGCCAGCACCGGCAGCAACCGGCTGTCGTTGACCCTCGACATCGGCACGACGGAGATGGCGGTCGTGCGCGGCATGCCGTCATTCCTGATTCCCCGCGCGACGCTGCGGCTGGAAGGTGGCGGGCTCGAGGTGACGGTGCCGGATGCCTCGCTCGGCAGCGACGCCAAACGCCTGCAGTTCAAGGGACTGCGCTTCACCGCCGTCGAAACCACGGACGGCAGCCAGCCGATCGGCGAGATTGCGTTTCGTGTGCTGGGGCCGCTGTCGACGGCACTGGATCTCGCCGATCGCGAACCGTTTCGACTGTTCAAGTCGCGTGGCATCGTGCTGACCGCGCCGGAAGGGAAGCTGGATGGCCAGTTGAAGTTGACCCTGCCGATCAGCGACGCGCTGCAGGCGAGCGATGTGCGCGTGGAAGGGCATGCACGGCTGACCGACGGGCGGTTGCGTCAGGCATTGGGCTCGCACGATATCACCGGCGCGAAGCTCGACGTCGAATTCAGCGAAACCGCGATCGACGGCCGTGGCGATTTTCTGCTTAAAGGCGTGCCAGTCAAATTCGCCGGCCAGCATTTTCTCGCCACCACGCCCGATCGGCAATCGCCACTGCGCCTGAGCTTCAAGCTGGACGATGCCGACCGTGCCCAGCTCGGCCTCGACATCAACGACCTGTTGGCCGGCGACGTGCCCATCGAAGTCACCATCGGGCCCGATGCCAAAGGCGAGTATCAAGCCCGGCTCGACGCCGATCTGACGAAGGCTGAATTGA
>JANXYD010000305.1 GCA_025350265.1 Hyphomicrobiaceae bacterium
TATGGTTGGTGACGGACGTTGCAATAATCTAACCCCTAATAATGTTGATGCTACTTCGAACAAAATCGTTGCTAGTACTAGGTAGTGTTTACGAACCATTCGAAGACGACACCATGGAATTAGATCTGATGTTTGGTAACGATGACATCTGGAATGAGAACTTTGAGAATGTCCAGGACCATCCGGTACTTTTGTGGAATCGCCGTATTTTACATAATATACATGTTTTTATCGCTTATTTAAAAGGTTCTAAATACTTAAAACGATAAACCGGGCTCGCTCGATTACTTCCCCTATGTACGCAAAGAGTCATTCTATTTAGAAAGATAATCCGTTGGGTTTCTAATGGCTTCATCATGTTAATACAAAAATTCCCTCTAAGAAGTAGATAGATCGGATTCCTTTCCATAGAGATGATGACAGTTACTATCTAAGTAATCGATCAGTGCCCAGTACCGTTTCCAACACCTTTCCAATACCGTTTCCAATGTTGGAAAATGTTAAAATTTTTCCAACTTTTTCCAACATTTTTCCAACATGTTGGAATAATTCCAACATATGTTGGAATTTTTCCAACATTTTTCCAACGCAGTACCGTTTCGGGATGCGCGTGTTGCTTTTTTGGTGTTCATATCTGCCCCTTTTATGAACCTGACTTTGGGTATGGATAATATTTGAGTGAGGAAATTTACCCTTAACAAATGTGCCTTATTTATCCAAATCATTTAGCTTTGAACGTTCACTTCTGAATTCTGTTTACGATTTAATCAGTGTCAACAGCTTACCGTTAGTGATCATGCAGTCGGCGCGAATTTTGATTGGATAAAAGTTTTTAAAGTGATGCTGCAACGAACAATGACGCCATAGTGCCGAGTAATAAGGAGTAGAACAACGAACCGCCGACCGTGTTTTACATGTGCACGAATGGCACGCCTCGTTCTTGCTCATAACTTTTCCTCGGTACACTCTATGATCTCAAGTTTTCACCGAGCAACATACCAAAACGACAACACCGGGAAACAGTCTCTCAACAGGACGCAGGCTTCTTCCTTGCCTCCCTTCGCCCTTCGTCCTCCCCCCACTACTACTACTTCGACACCCGAATGGACGTCCTCAGACAGCCTCTTGAATTTGTGAAACACAAACGAATCGTCTCAGCCGCCAACGACTCCATTATTCGTCATGTCGTCGTTGTCCTTCGAAGATGCTGGCCACAAAGTTTCCTGCATTGGCCGTATTTGCAATTCGGTACGTCGCGGACTTTAAATATCTCATTCACTTGGCTTGTTCGTTGTGTGCCCTTGTTAATACTCATAATTTCTGGTAGTCTAAATCGCTTGAACACGTATAGGGACCGCTCACGACAACAAAATTGAGGGGTTGACCGGCCTGATGAGCGTCGTCGTGATGAAAACGTAGCAAATCATGTGCCGATGTTTTGCACGAGTCGGGTGCGGCGCCTTCCCAGATTCGCTCTGCCGTCATTTTTCTTCCCGTTGCGTTGAAGCCCTCGACGGTCACCCTCGATGGAGAACCGACTGGAGAAGGAGCCATCGTCGCACGTCGCTCCACGGCAAAGCCAGTGTCGTCACCCGATCATGCAACGCCATCACAATTCGAGACTCCCAACAAACGCGCTGCGCCGCAAACGAATTCCAGTCGAAACCTTCCTTCTGTTACACCACCTTCCAAGCGTCTCCACACGACTGCCACTGCCACTCCCGCATCCTCCTCTGGTTCGTCTCGCATTCCACTCAGTCCCGCACCTCCTGACAGTCTTGAGACGCTCGCAGCACGAACAGCTTCTTTGTCGAAGTTTGAGAACCGTTCTGACGTTGGAAAGGTCGTCTCGTCGTACGTCGCACGCAGTGGTCTCTCGTCTTCGGGTACCACCAAAGGAGTCAAACCGGGACGCTGTGATATTGATTGGTATGACAGTACTACCAATGTAAAAGTGTGTTTCATTGAGCGATGAAAAAGTGGCTTTGGAAAAGCATGCCCATCACATCAACCGCCACTTTTATTTAGAGATTGCGACTATTGAATATAGGATAATTGAATAAAGTTCAAATTGTGTAAATAGAACACAAGACACTATGTGGCTTTGAAATATTTAAAGTTGTGTTCACGAACAAAACACCCAAATAGACACTGTGCTTTTGGTATGTCTTCAATAGAAAACACAAGCCCCCAAAACGTGCGTGCATCTAGTACTTTTGCGGAATTAGAGTTCGTGTCCGAAGCGGGATTGTGTTGGAAAAATGTTGGAAAAATTCCAACATGTTGGAAAAAGTTGGAAAAAGTTGGAAAAATTCCAACATTTTCCAACATTGGAAACGGTATTGGAAAGGTGGAAACGGTACTGGGCACTGATCGATTACTTAGATAGGAACTGTCATCATCTCTATGGAAAGGAATCCGATCTATCTA
>JANXYD010000312.1 GCA_025350265.1 Hyphomicrobiaceae bacterium
GACGCCTTGAATTTGTCGAGATAGTCAACGTTGTTGTCGGCCAATGACAACAGTACGCTGGCGTCGCGCGTCTGCCTTTCCTTGATATAGGTTGCTTTGGCGGTCACGCCGTGAATATCGCCGAGATATTGGTATTGCGTATCGAATCCCCAATCGAGAATTCTATCCGTGCCTTGGGACTTGTCGTTGCCAGGGTAGATATTTGCGGCCATCCCAAAAGTTCCGAACATCAGCGAATGCCGGTCCCAATTGCCTTCATAGGCAAAACGCCAATAGGGAGCCAGGCCACTTATTCGGTCACCAGTCGGGTCTTGCCCCAAGTTGGCTAGCGTTCTGCCGTCCATGGCTCGGTAATAACCGAGTTCCGCGTAGATCCTGTCATTGAGAAGCATGTACGCGCTTGAGCCGACAACGCGGCCGGAAAACGCACCCTCGATCATCGTGGAGGCCGCCGGTGTCGGCGCTACGCCGGATGCAATTTGCGGAAAACCCCAAGCAGGCGTCGTATTCCATACGTCTTGAACTGTCGGATTGTTGTTGAGTGAACTTCCGAAAATGGCGTTCATTCCGAAGAAATTCGTCTGACGGACGTAGCGGATATCAGTGTTGTCCAGGAAGAAAGGCGAATACGTCGCGTTGGCGTCATGAGTTCCCTGAACGAATGCGCCGACATTGCATAATATCTGTCCACCGTAGAAGAGACTGACGGTCTGCATCTGCGAGTTATTGTTCGGGTTCACGCCGGGCGACAGTCCTGCGGGATCCTGGTCTTTGGCCGTGTGCGTAAACGACGGTATTACCATCACCGAGATCGGAGGCACGTTGCGCGGGTCGACAGCGCTTTGCCCACTCTCAGGCGCTCCAGCTAGATAGTCCTTCATGGCAGCGGAGTCGCTTTCTGCGACGCCAATCGGACTATTGCGCCCGTCTCCCAGGAGCGCTGGCCTCAACGCGTCACGGCACTTGGTACCGCCTGCGGTGTAGCCCAACAGCTTGAAACGCCGACCATAGGGGGTCAACTCCGGAAAAGCTGTATGACACGTGGCACAAGGTTGCCCCGTTTGACGCGCATATAAAGGCAGCGCGTCTGCCGAGCCCACCGACGCCAGCAGCGCCGTGGCCATCGAACCGGACGCGACACCGCACTTCAGAGCGCGCAAGAAATTCCTGCGAAAGCCAAAATCGTGCGCACTCGGTCGCATCGCACCCCTCCCAAGCAAAATGTTGCCAGCTATCCATCCTAAGTTTAAGTGAGTCGTCCGCATTATTGTGGATTAAGTTCGAGGTGAGACTTGTTGGATTAAGCACCGGACCTTAATTGCAACAATCGGTGCGGTCGCAACTTTTTTGACTTTGTTTTTGCTGAAGAAAATCAGCTTTGTTTATGTCACCGCCACGGCCAGGCATTGACATATATCAACAGACCAGCGCCTGATTTTGATCTTCAGCAATAACCATACCGCTGAGGTATCCGTGACCATTCAAAACGAACACTGAATAGTGCGCGCTATCGACCGTGCTGAACGGCGGTGAGTAGAATTCCACGAGATCGTCATCGAGCGACCCTATTCGAGATAATTGAGGTACGCAGCGACGGCAGCAATTTGTGCCGGAGTGAGATTGTGCGCGATGGGCTGCATGATCGCGGAATTATCTGGATTTTTCCTATCCTGCCCGCGCTCCTTGTCCCAATTGGTCAGGTTTTTGACGATGTATTCATTCAATTGACCGGCCAGACGGGGAAAGAGCCCATTACCCTTTGCGTCCGCCCCATGGCATGCAGCACACGCAGGCACATCCGACTTTGGAAGCCCCTCGTCATAGATCGTCTTGCCCTCTGAAATGTGATCGCGTGACGCACCTCCCAGCGGCTTGGGATTAAGCGTGCTGAAATGTTTTGCAAGGGCCGTCAACATGGCCGGGCTGAGTACGTGCGCCACATTGTACATGAACTTATTCTCACGTCGGCGCTCTACAAAGGCCTTGGTCTGATTCTCGAAGTATTCGACCTGCTGACCGGCCAAGCGCGGAATGGGCGTCGCTCCGCGATATCCCTGACCAGATTGACCGTGACAGGTTTTGCAATAGGCAATTTTTGGCTGCAGTTCCTTCTCCGGAACGGCCTTTGCCGTCGGCTCGACTGCCTGCGCCGAGCAGCAAGTCGCCGCGATGATCACTGCAACTGCAACGGCAGTGCGTCCACACCAGAAATTCATGTATTGCCCCATTCTTCAATAGCGAATGCTCTGTTTCAAGAAACGCTGACAATGAACGCGCGTGATTTTTTTGATTTATATCAATTTTCGCTCGCGATATTCGATCCACCTTGCAGCAACCTTACTCCGCGATTGAACCATTTGAAACAGCGTCGTGCTGATGCAGCCCACGCAAGGCACGACAATTTTGCGGCTTAAAATCTTGGCTACCTTGATCAAGATCATATGCAAACTCAAAATACGGGTGTCCTTGTTCGGTAGCGCTGACGGAAGGCGCGGAATTCCGAGCCCGTAGTGCCGATCGTGCCCGGTCGTTTTGGGCGGTTGATCTGCACCTCGCGAAAGCGTCGGCGGTGCCGGTCGCGGCTCTGGAGTGCCGACAGAATACCAGCCTCATGCGGGGACCATGACGAGCAACTCTGTTACTCTGCAATCAGACAAGCGCGTGACCTCCGAAGGCGTCGCTCTTGGCGCTCACTTGAGCAAGAAGATCGCTGCCATGGGCGTCGTCGAATGCATCCCGCGAGGGGAGGTCGTAAGCGATACGCACGAAAAATCACTCGTCATCCTCCGGCAAGGCGTATGTAGCGCCGCTATAATTCTCGCCGACGGCCGAAGAAATATCGTCAGTTGTTATTATCCTGGTGACATCGTGTTCGGAGGTGGCAACATTAAATATATGAGCAAGGTGAACACAGCCATTTCGAATATCGAGGTGCGGAGGATAGGCTTTACGGAGATCGAACGCCTATTGCGGCAGCGAGGAAGTGCGCGATCAATGTTAGACTTGCTTGAGACGCAGGCGGCGCAGCTTGAAGCAAAAATTGCGACACTCATCAACCTTAGCGTCAAAGAACGACTCGCGGTGTTCCTGCTCGATGTCGTCACAAGGCTCGGTCGCAGGAGCGGGGACTGGATCGAGGTTGACTTGATCATGGGGCGAAAGACGATAGCTAACCTGCTGGGCCTCACGGTTGAAACCCTGAGCCGACAATTCACCGGATTGAGAAGAAGCGGAATACTCGACTACCGCGGCAATTCGTCGGTACGTATTCTCGACTTGCGGCGGCTTTCGCAACTGTCTCCGCTGCATTCGGCATTGGTTTAGCTGTCGCACCCAATACCAAATCACGATCCGGCGATAGCTCTAAGGACGAAAGGTTATCCAGGTCTATGCTCCGGGACAATATCGAAACTTTGTCTTTTACTTATACTTTTTCAAATACTCGATGACATCACGGCGATCCTGTTCGTCTTTCAATCCGGCGAAAATCATTTTTGTTTTAGGCATGTAGGCAAGCGGATTCTCAAGATACTTGAATAATTCCTCCTCACTCCAGACCGCTCCCTTCTCACCGACTCCTTTATTGGCGTCGGAATAGCTGAAGCCGGGCATCGATCCCACCTTGCGACCGACAATTCCGTTCAAGACCGGGCCAACTTTTGACTTGGCCTCCGGGCCGACGTCATGACAGGCATGACATTTCTTGAAAACGTCCTCGCCTGCGTCCGCATTGCCCACCTGGGCCCACGCGGCAGAGCCCATAAGTGACCAACAGACACCGGCCGTAGTCATGAACCAAAATTTTCGCATTTCAACGCTCCGCTTGATCGGCTTTACACCCACCTTGCAGGCTAGGCGCATCGTCGTGCGGGCTTTGTGATCTAGATCAAGACCATCGAGAAGGGTGCGTAAATCGCGACTGCGCGCGCCGCGGAGTAGGTAGTGAATGAATTCAATAGGCCACTGCCGGCACCTGCATGCTCAAGCGCACGACGAATCTTTAGAAACCATCACCACGTCAATTGAGCGGCGGCGATGCACCAACGTATCGCCTTAACGGACTCGACCGTGACACCGGCTCGATGACCGGGTTCAAACAGATCGTCGGACGAGGTAGGCCAAGGGCGTGAGTGTTGACTTGTGGCCGCGCGGGTCGCGTATGTGACGAAACCGGAAAGCGCGTCACCGAGACGCCACCAAA
>JANXYD010000340.1 GCA_025350265.1 Hyphomicrobiaceae bacterium
GTTTATAGCCGGCGACATCCTCGCGAAAGCGGTTGGTGATGGGATAGCGCCGGTCGCGGCCGAAATTGCGGGCTGAAATCTTGACGCCGGGGGCTGCCTGACGGCGCTTGTATTCGGCGATGTTGAGGAGCCGCGCGATGCGCTCGACGACAGCAACGTCGTGGCCGCGCGCGACGATCGCCGCGAGCGGCATCTCATCTTCCACCAAACATTTCAACATGTCGTCGAGCGCCTCGTAGGGCGGCAGGCTGTCCTGGTCGGTCTGGTTTTCGCGCAATTCGGCGGTGGGCGCCTTGGTGATGATACGCTCGGGGATCACCACCCCGCCCGGTCCCTTGCCGTCGGCGGGCACATGCGCGTTGCGCCAGCGGCAGAGCCGGTAGACCTCCATTTTGTAGAGATCCTTGATCGGATTGAAGCCGCCGTTCATGTCGCCGTAGATCGTGCAGTAGCCGACGCTCATCTCGCTTTTGTTGCCTGTCGTCACCAGCATCGAGCCGAACTTGTTGGAAATCGCCATCAACGTGGTGCCGCGCACGCGGCTCTGGATGTTTTCCTCGGCGATGTCGCGTTGTTTGCCGGCGAAAAGCGCAGCCGTCATGGCGTACAGCCCTTCGACGGCGGGTGCGATATCGATGCTATCGTAGCGGGCACCGAGCGCGCGCGCGCAGGCCTCGGCGTCGGAGAGGCTGTCGGACGCCGTGAACTTGTACGGCATCATCACGCAATGCACGTGTTCTGGACCCAAAGCATCGACGGCCATCGCCGCCACCAGCGCACTGTCGACGCCGCCCGACATACCCAGCACGACGCTGGGAAAACCGTTTTTCTGCACATAGTCGCGCAAGCCCAGCACACAGGCATGATAGGCCGCCGCGTCCCGCTCCGGCAAAATCGCGCGCTCGCCCGTCGCGCACGTCCAGCCCGTCGCATGCCTGGTCCAGGTGGTCAGCACGAGGGCCTCCTGCCACGCCGGCAACTGCACCGCCAGGCTGCGATCGGCGTTGAGGACGAACGACGCACCGTCAAACACCAGTTCGTCCTGGCCGCCGATCTGGTTGACATACATCAGCGGCAGACCGCTCTCGGTCACGCGCGCAACCGCCACGTTCATGCGCAGGTCGGGCTTGGGCCAGTCGAACGGCGAGCCGTTCGGCGATATCAGAATTTCAGCCCCGCATTCGGCCAGACACTCGACCACCTCGTCCTGCCAGATGTCCTCGCAGATCGGTACGCCCAGCTTGACGCCGCGAAACAGCAGCGGTCCGGGCAACGGGCCGGCTGCGAACACGCGCTTTTCGTCAAACACGCCATAGTTCGGCAGGTCGTTCTTGTAGCGGACACCCAGGATGCGGCCGTCGTCGGCGAGTACGGCGGCGTTGTAGACTTTACGCGCGCCCGCCTCGGTTTCCGGCCAGATCGTGCCGAAAATAATGCCGGGCCCGCCGTCCGCCGTTTCCCGCGCAAAGGCTTCGGCGGCGCTGCGGCAGGCGTCAGCAAAAGCCGGCTTCAACACCAGATCCTCGGGTGGATAGCCGGCGACGAACAGCTCGGAGACGACAACCAGATCTGCGCCGAGCGCTGCTGCACGAGCACGCGCTTGGCGCATCTTGCCGACGTTGCCCGCAATGTCGCCCAGCGTCGGGTCGAGTTGGGCGATGGCGATTTTCAAGGTGGTGGCGGTCTGGCTCATGAGGCGATGTCCTTTGTGCCTAAGCACTTTGGATGCCGCGTCTGCGCTGTCAATGGTATCGCGTGGTCGCACGACTTTCTGCCCTCGGTCTATCGACCTCGACAGTCCTGGTGTCCCGATCGCGAAGTCCTTCAGTTCGTGTCTGCGCGGGCGATGCGGCCGTGCTTGTATGCAGAATGATTGCGGATCGGCTACGCCCGCCAATCGCCGAGCACGGCGTTGACGACGGCGAGGGCTGCGACGGCTGCGGTGTCGGCGCGCATGATGCGGGGGCCGAGGCTCAAGGGGTGGGCGAACGGCTTGGCCGAAATCATGCGCCGCTCGGTTTCCGAGAAGCCGCCCTCGGGGCCTATCAGAACAGCCAGCGGCCCGCGCGCGATCTTCGCCAAAGCCCTGACCGGGTCGGTTTGCTCAGCGCTCTCGTCGCAGAAAATCAAAGCCCGATCGGCAGGCCAGCCCGCCAGCAGTGCCGCTAGCTTCACCGGTTCGGCAACGTCGGCGATCGCCAGGATGCCGCATTGCTCGGCGGCTTCGATGACGTTGGCACTGACGCGGTCGAGGTTGATGCGCTCGGCCTGGGTATGCTGGGTCAGCACCGGCACTAGGCGGCCAGCGCCCATTTCGACCGCCTTCTGTACCATGTAGTCGAGCCTGGAGCGTTTGAGCGGCGCGAACACGTACCACAGGTCTTGGGCAGCTTCCTGGACGCGCGTCTGCGCCACGAGTTGCAGGCTTGCGCCGCGTTTGCCCGCGTGCTGCAGTTTGGCCCGCCATTCCCCGTCGCGACCATTGAAGATCAGCAGTTCGGCTCCATTCTCCATGCGCATCACGGCGCGCAGATAGGTGGCTTGCGCGCTGGTGCATTCGAGCTCGCTGCCAGCAGTTAATTCCGCGTCGACAAAGACGCGCTGTGACGTGAAGTCGCGAATGGCCATGACGTCGATCGGTTCCGAAAATGAAGCTTTGCCACCGCAACCTTAACGCCACCACGCCTTAAGAGCGACCCGCGCAATTCAGAGGGCATCATCCGTGAGTGCCCGTGATCGGAAATAGTAAATGCAACCACAACTCCGTCAATGCAGCCCACCGCTGAGCGGTGCTCCGCACCGATGATGGCCGCCCAAGCAAGTCGGGGGTTATTTGCGGTTTCGAGGCGGATAACGCGGAGCGCGAAAGGCATCTCTTGTTGAGGCGTACCTTGATTACTACCTTGCCTGGGTGGCCGCCTACGCTGCGATGACGAACGAGAGACTAGTGCAGGTGGCCGAGCAAGACGTGCCCCCCTGGCACTCAAAAAGTGTCTTGTCAGATGGCGCTTGCCGTCCCTACACCGTGATATCGAATTCATCTGCTCAACCAGGACGTGAGATCATGCAGTCAGCAACGCCGCTCTCCCCGTTGACCCCATCGCCGAACCCGATCGCCCCCGGCACACGCATCGGCCATGTGCATCTGAAGGTCGCCGATCTCGATCGCGCCATGAAATTTTATTGCGGCGTGCTCGGGTTCGAGTTGATGCAACGTTACGGCGACCAGGCGGCGTTCATTTCAGCTGGCGGCTATCATCATCACATCGGGCTCAATACCTGGGAAAGCAAGGGCGGCAAACCGCCGGCACCGGGCACCACGGGACTGTTCCATACCGCCGTGCTTTATCCGACGCGGGCGGCACTCGCGGATGCCTTGCGGCGGTTGCAGGCAGCGGGCATTGAACTTGACGGCGCGAGCGATCACGGTGTGTCTGAGGCGCTGTACCTGCGCGATCCCGATCAGAACGGCGTTGAACTCTATTGGGACAAGCCGCCCGCAAATTGGCCCGTGTCGGCCGACGGTCAGTTGGCCATGGTGACCGAACGGCTGGACCTCAAGGCGTTGCTCGCTGTCACGGCGTAAGGGCGTTGCGAGGTTGGTGTCGCCTAGTCTGTGCGAGGCACCTATTTCGCCCATTGGCGGGCTGCTTTCGACGCCGCTTCCTTGATGTCGGCGACGTCGGGCAACGACCCCTTCACGTCCGCCAACTTGGATGAGGCTTTGGTCTGCCACGCTTGCGCAAGCGACGTGATCATGTCCGGCCAATTTGAAACCGTATCGCGCATCTGATCATACGATCGCGGAACAGTCCGATCCACGGATTTTTCGAGCCGCTTGATGACGCGCTCCAAATCGCGGCTCCGATAGTCGGTACCGGCCATGCGCTGCAATCGCTCCAGCCGCAGCGGCGGACGCGATTTTTTTGTGATGGCCATCCCGATCATCAAACCGACGCCCGCCACGGCAGCCATCGTCAGCACGGGATAGTGCTCAACCACCTCGTCGATCGTTTCAAACACCGACGCGCTCGATTTCTGCACTTGGTCAGTCACGTCGGCGATCGTCTGGTTGAGCTTGGACGAAGCTGGGGTACCATTGCGAAATTCATTCATATCGGGCATCGCTCACTCGCTTCCCTATGCACAACATTCAATCTCGACCACGTTGCAGACACGGCACCTGTCAGCCGCATCAGCGCGAAATAAGCAAACCCACCAGCAAGCCGAGACCGGCTGCAATCAAGGCGGATTGAGTGGGGTTTTTGCGAATTTGCGATTCGATGTCACTGAACGTTTCGATCGCCGTATGTTGCGCACTGTCGACGGCGCGGCTTGCCTGCTTTTTCGCACTATTGGCCAGATCGCCTGCAGCACTGGAAATGTCCGCAGCGGCTTCCTTGAAATTTCTATCTTCCATAATCCATACCCCGTTGAGCAACCGGACAGTTCACTGCCCGGTCGATAAACGCTGGCGCGGGGTTTCCGTTCCCCGTCACGGCCGGATATGCGACCAACTACGCGTTGCGATGACGGCTATTCCGCCGCAACGCGATGCTGTTTTCTGGCGTAGGTGAGCAACGCATCATCAGCGCATGCCACGATCGGCGTGAAATCCTGGTGTGCGATCCATTCGGCGCGTGTGGGTTTGCGAATGTAGTTTGATACCGCGTTCAACGTCAGATAGACGATTTTCCGGCTGTAAGGCGTAATATTGCCGGACGATCCGTGCACGAGGTTGCCGTGAAACAGCAGCACGCCGCCCGGCTTGCCGACGGGCACGGCGATGCCGCCCTCGGCGCATAATTTTTCCACCGTCGCGTTGTCCAGCGTCCACAACGGGTAACTTGTCGTACCGAGGTCGTGGCCGGCTGGCAGGTTGCCGTGATGCTGGCTTTTAGGAATGAGCATCAGTGGGCCGTTGTAGGTGAAGACTTCGTCGAGAAACACGGCGATGTTCATGGCGCGCGGCTCTGGCATGCCGTCGTCGCGCAGCCAGGTTCCGTAGTCCTGGTGCCATTGCCAGACGTCGCCGTCGAACTTGGCTTTGGCGTTGATCTTGTATTGATGCATGTAGAGCTTTTCGCTGAACAGTTGCTCAACCGGCTCGATCAGTCGCGGATGCCGTCCGAGAATGGCGAAAGCCTCGTTGTACGTGTGCGCGGCAAAGGCGGTGCGTGGCGCTCCGTTCTTTTCGCGCCAGATCTCCGGCCGATTGGCGGCGTAAATGCCCTCCGCCTCGCGACGCAATGCCTCCACTTCCTCCAGCGAAAACGCCTCCGGCAGGAATATCCAGCCTTCGCGCTCGAAGTGCTTGACCTGGGTGTCGGTGAGCTTCATGGCGACGTCTCCCTGTGCTGGTGCGATTTATGCGTGCGTTTCCGCCTTTTCCGACAAATCAACCACGGCTGGTCGACGCGGTCTATTCAATCTGCGCTGAATGACGCTATGCAACCAGGCGGCAAACCACGGCCGCGCCTTGCACACGGGCGGCCCATGCAGATTTCACACCCCTGGCTTTCATTTTTGTTGGCAGTTGCCCTCGTGGCCGCGCCCGCCGCCGCGCGCGCGCAAAAAATGGACCCGGACGATGCCGAGCGGCAGCGCCGGGAAATGTTGGATGCGGGCGAACGCGGCGATCTGTCGACGATCAATCGGTTGATCACCGTCGGCACCAAAGTCGACGTCAAGGACGAATCACTGCGCACCCCGCTTTACATGGCGGTGCTGAAAAACCGCATCGCAGCCGTCCGCCTGCTGCTGGCGGAAGGGGCCAGCGTGAACGCCAGCGCGCGCGACCTCGACACCCCCTGGCTGCTCGCGGCGTCGCTCGGGCACGCCGACATCCTCAGGGCGATGATCCCGTACGGCCCCGACCTGACCATTCACAATCGCTTCGGCGGCACGGCGCTGATCCCCGCCTGTGAGAAGGGGCACTTAGAAGCGGTCCGCGTCCTGCTGGACACCGCGATCGACCTTGATAATGTCAACAACCTGGGCTGGACCTGTCTGATCGAAATCGCCTATCTGAGCGATGGCGGTGCCCGCGTGCAGGAGATCGCCCGGCTTGTGCTGGCGGCCGGAGCCAAGCCAGCTATAAAAGACAAACAAGGCAAGACGGCGCTTGACCACGCTGAAGTGCGCAAGCTCGACAAGCTCGCAGCGATCCTGCGAGGCACAGCGCGCAAAGCAGTCGCCGGGGCTGCCAAGTGACGATGCGTGTTTTGCCGGATGTGCCTTCTTTTGTCGCCAGCAGCGGTTTATATCAGCGACAGATCCACCCCAATCCCGTGCAGTGATAAGCAAGGTTGTAACATGCGTCGCAGTCTGCCCTCGATGATAGTGCTGGCGATCACAGCGATCACATACGTTTTAGCGCCGGGACCGGCAGCGCACGCGCAGCGCCGCGTGCCCCCGCCCAACCGTGAGGCCGCGCAATTCTCGTTCGCACCTGTGGTCAAGAAGGTCGCGCCGGCGGTGGTCAACGTCTTCGTGCGCGGGCGGCAACAGCAATCGCAGGCGCAACAGGCGCAGGAACAGTTTTTTCGCCAGTTCTTCGGCGATCGGTTCGGCGTGCCGCAAGAGCGCGTGCAGAATTCCCTCGGCTCCGGCGTGATCGTGCATCCCGACGGGCTGGTCGTCACCAATACGCACGTCGTCAAGGTCGGCGGCAATGCGGAAATCAAGGTCGTGCTGACCGATAAACGCGAATACGATGCGCACGTTGTGATGCAGGACGAAAAAGCCGATATCGCCATTCTGAAGCTCGACGGTGGCGATGGGCATTTCAATTTTCTTGAATTCGCCGATAGCGACGATCTGGAAGTCGGCGACCTCGTCCTCGCTATCGGCAATCCTTTCGGTGTCGGGCAAACCGTCACGCAAGGCATCGTGTCGGCGCTCGCACGCACCGAGATCGGGCAGTCCGATGCGCAGGTTTTCATCCAGACCGATGCGGCGATCAATCCGGGCAACTCGGGCGGCGCGCTGGTCGACATGAACGGCAGGCTCGCAGGCATCAACACCGCCATCTATTCGCAATCGGGCGGCAGCATCGGCATCGGCTTTGCGATCCCGGCGAACCTCGTCAAACTGTTCGTCGAGAGCGCCATTTCCGGCCGCAAGGTCACGCGTCCTTGGATCGGTGCCAAATTCGAGCCCGTCACGCGCGACATCGCCAGCGCCCTCGGCATCGAGCGCGCCTCGGGGGCTATCATCAGCCGCATCACGCAGCAAAGTGCGGCCGCCGACGCCGGGTTGCAGGTCGGCGACATCGTCACCAGCGTCGACGGCACCGTAGTCGATGATCCGCGTGCCCTCACGTATCGGCTGACGACACGTGGCATTGGCAGCAAGGCGAAGCTTGAGTTCCTCCGCAAAGGGCGCATCCAAACGGTGGAGTTGGCGCTCAAAGCCGCACCGGAACCGGGCAAGGCCGACATCCGCAATCTCAGCGGCAATCATCCCTTCGACGGTGCGCGGGTCGAGACGATAACGCCGCCGCTGGCTGACGAAATGTCCCTCGACGAGGATCAGGGCGTGGTGGTGTTGTCGGTGCGGCCAGGTTCGATCGCGGCCAATCTGGGTTTTTCAGCCAACGACATCGTGGTCAGCGTCGGCGGCCAGCAGATCGATAGCGCGGCGACGCTGGAAACCCTGTTCAAGCAGCGCCAATCGGTGTGGCAGGTCGAGGTCAAGCGGCAGGGCCGCCTCGTGACGCTGCAGATCAGGGGCTGATCTGAGGCCACCAGTTCCGGTGCGATCGCCGGGCCGTCCTTCTTTTCCGAAAAAAGAGAGGGGGTTCGGGGAGCCATCCCCCGAGCGGGTTTGGGCAGCAGCCCCATCGCGAAGCGAGGCTGCAGCCTCAAATCAGCTTGCGTTTGGCCAAATTGCGCAGCAGTGCGTGCGTGCCGAAGGTCCACGGCGGACACTGATCGGCGTTGGCCATGACGTTGGTCAATGCGCCAAGTTCGACTGACGAAATGGTGACGATATCGCCCGGCTTATGCGTGAAGCCCATGCCCTTGTCGCCGCGATCTTCCGTGGGCGCGAACATGGTGCCGAGATAAAGCACGGCCCCGTCTGGGTACTGGTGCGTCGGCCCGAGCATCTCGGCGGCCAGATCGGCGGGGTCGCGGGCGATCTCGCGCATCGACGACTGGCCTTTGAGGGTGTATCCGTCCGGCCCCGTCACATCCAGGTGCACCTCCATGGCGCGCACGCTGTCGAGCGTGAAGCCGTGATCGAAGAAGCGGATGAACGGCCCCAGGCTGGCGGACGCGTTGTTGTCCTTGGCCTTCGACAGCAGCAACGCCGAGCGGCCCTCGAAATCGCGCAGGTTGACGTCGTTGCCG
The DNA here is from genome assembly GCA_025350265.1 of Hyphomicrobiaceae bacterium. GTDB lineage: Bacteria > Pseudomonadota > Alphaproteobacteria > Rhizobiales > Hyphomicrobiaceae > JABFRJ01. The sequence goes on from JANXYD010000340.1 coordinate 8,355, forward strand.
AGCGTCGCGCCGACGATGCGTCCGGTGGAGGCGACCACCAACACCACTTCCGGCTCCGGATTGTTCCACGTCGAGCGCGGGTGCAGGCCGGCCAGCATGCCGTGGCCAACGGCCGACATCGGCTGCGCCTTGGTGAAGATTTCAGCATCCTCGCCGATGCCAACTTCGAGATATTGCGACCACGCGCCGGCTTTGATCAGCGTCGCCTTCAGCGCCATCGCTTGCGGCGAGCCGGGCTTCAACGTGCGGAGATCGCCGCCCAATTGCGCCTCGACCGTCGAGCGGATGGCGGCGGCCTTTTCGGGCGCGCCTTTCGCCTGTTCCTCGATGACGCGTTCCAGCAGCGAGCGCGCGAAGGTGACGCCAGCGGCCTTGACGGCGGCGAGGTCGATCGGCGCGAGCAGCCAGGGCTTGGCAGGATCGCGCTGGGTTTCCGGGGTGTTGGCGAGGATATCGGCCAAGCTACCGATGCGTTCGCCGCGACAGCCCATCAGGGCTGCCGCAGGCGATAGATCCTCGCACAGGGCCGTCATCGTGGCAGCAGCCTCCGATACGTCGTAGACGCCATTCATGCGCACCGCGACCACCGAGGGGCCGGCAAGATCTGGCCGCCACACCCGGCCGGCAAGGGACGCTGCCGCATGATCGCGCGGCAAGGTAGTGGCGGGCGTGGGCGTGAAGGCCATCGTGGACTGCTTTCGGATCGTGAAAGTGCGGCGCTGAGTACTTTTTGCGCGCTAATCGCACCGGATGGCAAGTGGCTTGGTCGCATGGTGGCAGGGACGGCGGGGAGCGTTTTGCGGTTAAGTGGTTCGCGCTGCCGCACGAAACGGGGCCAGCCCCGTACCCCGCTCAGGGAAAGCGTTCCTCCAGACCACCTGGGAGAAGCTTCGTGCTGGAAGCGCGCCTCCGGCATGACCAAGCGGGTTTGCATGGCGCCCATTCGCGGGCCACTCTCGACGCCGCCGAATGCGCGGCATGGCTTGCGAGATCACCCCCACCCGGCGCGGCAGACGATTTTTTGGAAGGCAA